>CAMIWY010000232.1 GCA_946402595.1 uncultured Clostridia bacterium | reverse complement strand
TTCAGCCAAGGGGCTCGAGTTCCCGGTCGTATTCATGCCGGGAATGGAGAACGGCATGTTCCCTGGCGTAGCTGCCTTCGATGAGACCTCGAAGATGGAGGAGGAAAGGCGTCTCTGCTACGTAGGCATCACAAGGGCCATGAAGAAGCTGTACCTTACGGGTGCTCAGATGAGGACCATGTACGGAAGGACAGACTGGCAGACAGAGTCGGTTTTCCTCGATGAGATGGATAAAGACTGCCTCGACGGAGACAGTACCGTTAAGGACAAGCTTAAGAATGAAGACGGCCTCCGCGGACGCGGCGGACTGCTCGGCGACTACATATTCAGCGGACGCAGCTTCGGAACTGCGGACGGATATGCAGGCGAGCCGGCGGCAAGGCCTTTTGACGGGCTAAGCGCTGCAAGAAAGGCTGTCCATAATAAAGAGAAGATCTCAGACGAGTTTGAGAATGGTGATATAGTCAGGCACCCTAAATTCGGAGAGGGCATGGTCATTGAACAGGATGAGAAGACAATGACAGTCATGTTCGACGACTTCGGACAGAAGAAGCTTGGCAAGGGATTTGTCAAAATGGAAAAGGTGCAGTGACACATCAGAAGCAATCAACTTAAGAGAGGGACTGAAATGACGCTTGAGGAAAAGAGAAACAGGATAGACTGGCTGTCGGACAAGCTCAACGAAGCATCAAGGGCTTATTATGCTGACGGCATCGAGATCATCACCAATTTTGAATATGATGAGATGTACGATGAGCTCCTCGCTCTTGAGGATGAGACAGGCTATATAAGAGAGGACAGTCCTTCGATCAATGTCGGATATGAGACTGCTGCCGGCCTTCCGAAGATAGTACATGAGATCAAGATGCTTTCCCTCAACAAGACCAAGGACAGGGATGAGCTGAGAGAGTGGCTCGGAGACCAGACGGGTCTCCTTTCATGGAAGCTCGACGGACTTACAGTCGGGCTCACCTATGAGAACGGCAGACTTGTCCAGGGTGTCACAAGAGGCAACGGCGTCGAAGGCGAACTGATAACAGCCAATACCATGGTCTGCGAGAACATACCTAAGACGATCCCGCACAAGGGCAGGGTCATCGTCAGAGGTGAGGCAGTCATCAGATATTCTGACTTTGAGAAGATAAACGAAGCCATTGATGATACCGATGCCAAGTACAAGAACCCGCGCAATCTCTGCAGCGGGAGCATCCGTCAGCTGGATCCGGCGGTCACAGCGGAGAGACACGTGAGATTCTATGCGTTCACTCTTACGCTCTCCGAGGGCGTGGAAATGAACAGCAGAAGAGACAAGATGGAGTGGGTGAGATCCCAGGGATTCGATGTCGTCGATTATGTGATGGTCGACAGGAACAATCTGCTCGACGAGATAGACAAGTACGAAGCGGCGATACCGGATTTTGACATCCCGTCAGACGGCCTGGTGCTGACACTCGAGGACTCGGGCTACGCGAAGACGCTCGGCGAGACAGCCAAGTATCCTAAGGACTCGATCGCGTTCAAGTGGCGCGACCAGAACGCGGAGACCGTGCTCAGAGAGATCGAATGGAGCCCGTCGAGGACAGGACTCCTGAATCCTGTGGCTATCTTCGATCCTGTGGAGCTCGAGGGAACTACCGTATCCAGGGCTTCGGTACATAACATTAATATAATGGAGGATCTGGCGCTGGGAATCGGCGACACGGTGCGTGTATACAAAGCTAACATGATCATCCCGCAGCTCAGTGACAACCTCACAAGAAGCGGCAGGATCGAAATCCCTGAGGTGTGCCCTGTATGCGGCGGACCGACGAGGATCAGAGACGATGAGGGAACGAAAACCCTCATATGCACCAACCCGGACTGCCTTGCCAAGCACGTCAAGAGTTTTGAACACTTCGTATCAAGGGACGCTCTCAATATTGAGGGCCTGTCAGAATCGGGACTGCTGAAGCTGATAGGCATCGGCGCCATCAGGAGATATCCGGATCTATTCCGACTGGAGGAACACAGGGATGAGATCGTCGGCCTTGAGGGATTCGGCGAGAAGTCATATGATAATCTCGTCGCGTCGGCTGAGAGGGCATCGCACACCACTCCTGCAAGGCTGCTGTACGGACTCGGAGTGCCCGGCATAGGCGTTGCGACCTCCGGAGTCATTGCAAGGGCGTGCCGCAACAGCTGGAATGAGATCCAGAATCTTGACGAGGACGGACTCAGGGACATCGACGGCGTAGGATCAGTCATGGCTTCAGACTACGTTTCGTTCTTCTCGGATGAGGAGAACAGGGCCATGATCAGCGAGCTTCTCACCATGCTGGACATAGACGAAAGCTACGAGGCTGCCGGCACAAGAGTTGAGGGCAAAACTTTCGTCATCACAGGCAGTCTTGAGCACTACGCCAACCGCAAGGAGCTGCAGGCCGATATCATCGCGGAAGGCGGCAAGACAGCAGGCTCAGTCTCAGAAAAGACTGACTACCTTATTACAAACAACCCGGGCTCAGGCTCAGCCAAGAACAGGGCAGCCAGAGAACTCGGAATAGAGATCATAACGGAGGATCAGGTCCGCGAGATGCTCGGGATCACTGAGTAATCAGCAGAGTGTGTCAAAAAGGACCGTCCCCGCTGACACAAAAAGATGACAGGGAGAACCGTTCCCGGTGTCATCATTCCCGTGTTAATACAGAAAGGAGGAAGAGACCCATGGAGAATACCAATATCATCATCGATATGGATCAGGCTTATGATGAGTCGCTCGAGAAGATATTCGAACTGCTTGAAGAAAAGAAGTATTTCAGATGCAGGGATGAGCTGCTCAAACATAACGAAGTAGAGATCGCAGAAATGCTGGTAGATATCCGACGAAAATTCGATCTCCAGCGCATGGTCGTTCTCTTCCGCGCGCTGCCTAAGGATGTCAGTGTCGATGTTTTTGCCGAGCTCAGCACGGATGACAGGCTGGACATCATAGACATCATAACGGATCCCGAACTCAAGTATATCCTTGATGAGCTGGACTTCGACGACATGATCGACGTCATGGAGGAGCTGCCGGCCAATGTGGTGGACCGGATCCTCGACAAGACACCTAAGAGCGAGAGAAGGATGATCAATACCTTCCTTAAATATAAGGAAGACAGTGCGGGCTCGCTGATGACCCCGTACTACATCAATCTCAGCAAGAACAGTACCGTCAGAGAAGCGCTCAACCACATCAAGGACGTAGGTCTTGATTCCGAGACCATATACACATGCTATGTTCTTGACAGAGGCCGTAAGCTGATCGGTGTAGTTTCACTGAAATCGCTTGTCATATCTGATGACAGTCTGCTCGTATCCGACATTATGCATGATGACCCCGTGGTCGCGCATGTTGATGATGACCAGGAGGAGGTATCAGACCTGTTCACAAGGTTCGGTTATCTGGCCATCCCGGTCGTGGATAATGAATTCAGGCTTGTCGGTATCGTAACCGTAGACGACATCCTCGACGTCATCG
>CAMIWY010000231.1 GCA_946402595.1 uncultured Clostridia bacterium | reverse complement strand
TTAAGGAGGTAATGCAGAGAATGAAACAGCTTACAGAAATCAGATGGCACGGCCGCGGCGGCCAGGGTGCAAAGACTGCTGCTCTGCTGCTGGCTGACGTTGCGTTCAGTACGGGCATGTATGTCCAGGGATTCCCTGAGTACGGTCCGGAGCGTATGGGCGCGCCGATCACGGCTTACAACAGATTGAGCAACGAGGACGTTAGAGTCCACTCCAACATTTACTATCCTGACTATGTCGTAGTCGTCGATGAGACGCTGCTGGAGTCCGTAGACGTAACAGCAGGTCTTAAGAAAGAGGGCGCGATCATAGTAAACACCCCGAAGAGTGCGGATGAGATCAGACCGCTTCTCAAGGGATATGAAGGAAGGGTCGTCACAGTAGACGCAAGAAAGATCTCGGTCGAAGCGCTTGGAAAGTATTTCCCGAACTCGCCGATGCTCGCAGCTGTTGTAAAAGTCAGCGGCATCATGGATGAGCAGAAATTCCTCGATGAGATGGAGGCTTCCTACAAGCACAAATTCGCTCACAAGCCTCAGGTTATCGAAGGTAACATGAACGCTCTGAAGATGACATTTGCGGAGGTGGAATAATGAAGACTGATATCAAGACTCAACACGAAGGAGTAAAATGGCAGGATCTCACTCCGGGCTGCGTCATCAACGGCGGCGGCACTGCCAAAGAATTCAACACAGGTGAATGGCGCGTGGACACACCGGTATTCATCGAAGACAAATGCAAACAGTGTCTCCTGTGCGCTCCGGTATGTCCGGACAGCTCTATCCCTGTAGTGGATGGAAAGAGACTCGATTTCGATTATGATCATTGCAAAGGATGCGGTATATGCGCAGCAGCATGTCCCTTCGGCGCGATCGAGATGAGGAAGGGGGAATAAGCAATGTCGATAAGAGAAAGACTTTCAGGAAATGAAGCCATCGCGACAGCGATGAGACAGGTGCATGCAGATGTAATGCCCGCTTACCCGATAACACCGTCGACGGAGCTGCCGCAGTATTTCTCGAGCTTCGTAGCTAACGGCCAGACTGATACGATCTTCGTACCGGTAGAGTCAGAGCACAGCGCGATGAGCGCCTGCATCGGTTCCGAGGCTGCCGGCGCAAGAACTATGTCGGCTACATCGTCCTGCGGACTGGCATTCATGTGGGAGATGCTCTATGTAGCTGCTTCCAACAGACTGCCGATCGCTCTGGGCGTAGTAAACCGTGCTCTTTCGGGCCCGATCAACATCAACTGCGACCACTCCGACGCTATGGGAGCTCGTGACGCAGGCTGGATCCAGATCTTCTCGGAGACGAACCAGGAAGCTTACGACAACTTCGTACAGGCTTATCGTATTGCCGAGCACGAAGATGTAAAGATCCCGATCATGATCTGCCAGGACGGATTCATCACATCGCACGGCGTACAGAACATAGAGCTTCTTGAAGACGATATCGTCAAAGATTTCGTAGGCGAGTACAACCCGACAAGCTGGCTGCTCAATCCCGAGCATCCTGAGGCTGTCGGTCCGTACACGAACCCGCCGTACTACATGGAAGCTAAATACGGACAGCTGCAGGGTCTGATCAACGCCAAGAAGGTAGCCCTCGATGTCGCTAAGGAATTCAAGGAGATCTCCGGACGTGAGTACGGACTCTTCGAAGAGTACAAGATGGACGACGCAGACTACGTAATGGTAATGATGGGCTCGGCTGCCGGAACATGCAAGGATACAGTCGACATGCTGCGTGAGGAAGGCATCAAGGCCGGACTCCTCAAGATCAGGATGTTCAGACCGTTCCCGGGCGAAGAGATCGCGGAAGCTCTCAAGGGAGCAAAGGTCATCGCCTGCATGGACAGAACAGAAAGCTACAACTCCCAGGACGGTCCTATCGGTGCTGACGTCAAGGCAGCGCTGTTCAATGCCGGAATGGCTCCGAAGGTGCTGAACTATGTATATGGTCTGGCAGGAAGAGACGTTACGGTAGAGAGCCTGGCTTCGGTATTCGAAGACATGAAGACAGTCGACGAGACAGGTGAGATAGGCGATACATATCGTTACCTGGATCTGAGAGGATAGGAGGGAGAACAAATGGCATATAATTTCAAAGAAATGATGAACAAGCCGGAACGTTTCACTCCGGGTCACAGAATGTGCGCCGGATGCGGAGCTCCGATAGCTGTTCGCAACGTGCTCAGAGCACTCAAAGAAGAAGATAAGGCTGTCATTACTTGCGCGACGAGCTGCCTTGAAGTTTCGACCTTCATGTATCCGTACACATCGTGGGAAGATTCCTTCATCCACAATGCGTTCGAGAACGCGGCAGCTACATGCAGCGGCGTAGAGTCGGCTTACAGAGCTCTCAAGAAGAAGGGCAAGATCAATGACAACTACAAGTTCATCGCTTTCGGCGGCGACGGCGGTACATATGATATCGGCTTCCAGTCGCTGTCCGGCGCTATGGAGCGTGGCCACGACATGGTATATGTCTGCTACGACAACGGCGCCTACATGAACACAGGCATCCAGAGATCTTCGGCCACACCGCAGTTCGCAGACACGACGACGACTCCTTCGGGAACACAGTCGCCGGGCAAACCGCAGTACAGAAAAGACCTGGCTGCTATCATAGCTGAGCACCATGTTGCTTACGTAGGTCAGACGACATTCGTACAGAACATGAAGGACCTGCACCTGAAGGCTGAGAAGGCCATCTACACAGAAGGTCCGGCATTCCTGAACGTCATGGCTCCGTGCCCGAGAGGCTGGAGATATGATTCGCCTGACATCCTTAAGATCTGCAAGCTGGCAGTCGAGACATGCTACTGGCCGCTGTTCGAGTACATCAACGGAGAGTGGATACTCAACTACGAGCCGAAAGAGAAACTTCCGATCGAAGACTTCCTGAAGACACAGGGCAGATTCAGCCACCTCTTCAAGCCTGAGAACGAGAAATACATCGCTATCATGCAGGAAGAAGTCGACAAGAGATGGGAAGAGCTCAAGAAAAAGTGCAACGCTTAAGTTGAGCTTAGTCGGCAGGCTTTGCAGACTTTAACAGGCCGCTTACTGAAAGACAGGGCGGGCATCTGAGGGTGCCCGTCTTTTTGTGTTGTCGTTTCAGGTTTTGAGGGGACGGTTCTGGTTTTGCGGGGCTGTCTATGGTTTTGGGAGGTCGTCCCTGTTTTCCGATCGATCCGATATTTATGAGACAGATGTCCCAGTTCAGATGGTTTTTGCAGATAACCGGGACAGAAAGGCCGGGTTTGTCTCAGGGAGTAGAGAATGGCCGATTTTTGGGACGGAAAGGCTGTATTTGCAAGGAATATGCGGCTGTCGTTCTCAGAAAAATGCTTTTGGGCGGATTTCAGGGACATATGTCCCTGGATGAGGCGAAAAAAGAATTTTCTGGGACAGGGCGGGCATCTGAGGATGCCCGTCTTTAGTAATGCCCATAAAATGGTGTAAATTCAAAAAATAAAAAAGAGCACATGCTCTT
>CAMIWY010000230.1 GCA_946402595.1 uncultured Clostridia bacterium | reverse complement strand
TCAAATGCGGCCTGCACGAACTCGTAAGGCAGATAAACGATCTCGGAATGAAGTTCGGCATCTGGTTCGAGCCGGAGATGGTGTCCGAGGACTCTGACCTATTCAGGGCGCACCCGGACTGGGTAATGGCTATCCCGGGAAGACATGCTGTAAGGAGCCGCAACCAGCTCGTTCTCGATGTTGGCAGAAAGGAAGTCCAGGATTATCTGATCAGCAGTGTCAACAGCATTCTGGACAGCGCGAACATCTATTATGTAAAGTGGGACATAAACCGCGCGATCACCGACCTGTGGTCCAATGCGCTTGCAGGCGAGGATCAGGGTGAAGTGTCACACCGCTACGTTCTCGGTCTGTACCGGATAATGGACGGCATCATCAAGACTCACCCTGATATTATGTTCGAAGGCTGCGCGGGAGGTGGCGGAAGGCTTGACCCTGCAATGCTCACATATTTCGTCCAGTACTGGAGTTCGGACAACACCAAGCCGCTGGACAACCTCAAGCTGCACTACGGCTCATCATTTCTCTACCCTGTCTGCACCATGGGTGCACACGTTTCAGAGGCGAGCCCGATGGTACCGATAGAGACTAAAGCCGCTATTGCCATGTGCGGCACATTCGGTTATGAATTGGATGCAACAAAGCTGAAAAAGAAAGAGATCCGCACCTGTAAGAAGATGAGTGATCTCTATCATAAATACTACGATCTTAATTTCTTCGGCGACTATTACAGACTTTCAGATCCTTTCACACCGGTCAACCTTGTTGCATGGGAGACTGTTGCGAAGGATAAGAGCGAGGCGCTTGTTACAGTAGTTACCGTCAGACTGACCGTAAACGGTCCGCAGGAATACATAAAGTGCAAAGGTCTTGCGCCTGACAGACACTACAGGCTCGAAGGTGACGGTGAAGGCCATATCATGAGCGGAATGGCTCTGATGCACGCCGGCATCCCTGTCCCTCGCGAAGTGCCTGAGTTCACATCATTCCTGTATCACCTTAAAGCTGTCGACCGGTGATATCCCGATCGTCATCTCTTCTAGTACATCAAGCAGCATTCTTACTGTATCAAGCGATGTCAGCATCGTAACATTATTCTCTGCTGCGCATCTTCTTATTGCCACTCCGTCACCGTAATGATTAGATGTCATTACGGTACGGGTGTTGATCACATAGCTGACATATCCTGCACGTATGGCATCCATGATTTCACTGCTCCCTTCGCTTGGCTTGCGCAGTCTGCTTGTTCTTATGCCGTTCTCTTTCAGTTTTGCTGCAGTGGATTCAGTAGCCTTTATATTGAAGCCCATATCATAGAACCGCTTAATCAGAGGAACAGCCTCTTCTTTGTCCTCGTCGGCTATACTTGCGACGACAGTTCCGTATTTAGGCAGAGACAGTCCTGAAGCCGTCAGAGCCTTGAACGCAGCCCTATGCAGTATGTCATCATATCCGATCGCTTCTCCTGTTGATTTCATCTCAGGTGACAGATAAGCGTCCATGCCTCTCAGCTTGGAGAACGAAAAGGCCGGGACCTTGACATAGCTCCGTTTCTTTTCTTCAGGATACCTTCTGAAAATGCCCTGCTCCTGCAGAGACAGTCCAAGCATGGCAAGTGTTCCTATGTCCGCAAGGCTCCAGCCGCTTGCTTTTGAAATGAACGGCACACTTCTTGATGACCTCGGATTGAGTTCGATGATATACACCTTTCCTGTGCCGTCGACTATGAACTGTATGTTGAACAACCCTACTATGCCTATGGCAGTTCCAAGCTTTTCGGTATAGTCAAGGATCACAGACTTAATATCTTCTGTCAGGTTCACCGGCGGATATATGCTTATGGAATCTCCGGAATGCACTCCTGTCCTCTCGACCATTTCCATGATGCCCGGAACGAATACCCTCCGTCCGTCACAGACAGCATCCACCTCGACTTCCCTGCCGCGGATATAACGGTCGACCAGGACAGGCTTATCTTCATCGATCCTTACCGCGTTCAGCAGATACTCTCTCAGGGATTCCTCAGATGTGACGATCTGCATCGCCCTGCCTCCGAGTACAAAACTCGGCCTGACAAGGACAGGGTATCCGATCTCTGCAGCGGCTTTTACCCCTTCTTCTATACTGGTAACGGCTCTTCCCTCAGGCTGAGGGATCTCAAGTGATTCAAGCACCTTCTCAAACAAGTCACGGTTTTCCGCCCTGTCGATTGCTTTGCTGTCAGTACCCAGCATTCTGACTCCGCGCTCTTCAAGGGAAGCCGCAAGATTTACGGCAGTCTGTCCGCCAAGAGTCGCGATCACTCCATAAGGTTTTTCAAGTTCCACTATATTCATCACATCCTCTGTGGTCAGAGGCTCAAAGTACAGCTTGTCTGAACAGGTATAGTCGGTTGAGACCGTTTCCGGATTGTTGTTTATTATTATCGCCTCGAACCCGGCCTCGCGTATGGTCCTTACAGCATGGACGGTTGAATAGTCGAATTCTACGCCCTGCCCTATACGTATAGGGCCCGATCCGAGCACTATGATCTTGTCCCTGTCGGAAACACATGACTCATTTTCTTTTTCGTATGTTGAATAGAAATATGGCACGTAGCTCTCGAACTCCGAAGCGCATGTGTCAATCATCTTGTAGACAGGGACGATGCCCGACTTCTTTCTGAGTCCTGCAATCTCCTTCTCCTCCTTGTTCCACAGCCGGCCGGCTTCACGATCAGAGAACCCCATCCTCTTGGCTTCCCTGAGCAGGTCTGTGTCACCTGGATGTTCTTTTAGCGAGCTTTCCATTCTGACTATGTTCCGTATCTTATATATGAAAAATCTGTCTATTGCAGTTTTTTCATGGATCGCATCCGGCTGTATCCCTCGCCTCAGAAGTTCTGCGACAGCATATATCCTGTCATCGGTCCCTGTCTGAATATAATCAAGAAGATCATTATCAGGCACACCGCTGAATTTCTCCATATATATATGGCTTGTGCCGGTTTCAAGCGACCTTATCCCCTTCAGCAGGCTTTCCTCAAATGTCCTTCCTATGCTCATCACTTCTCCGGTCGCTTTCATCTGTGTGGAGAGTGCGTTGCTTGCATCCGCGAATTTATCGAATGGGAATCTCGGCAGTTTTGTAACCACATAATCGAGAGCGGGCTCAAATGCCGCCGGCGTGTTGGCAAGCCGTATTTCATCCAGAGTCATTCCGATGCCTATCTTCGCGGACACTCTTGCTATAGGATATCCGCTGGCCTTCGATGCCAGAGCCGAAGACCTTGAAACACGGGGATTGACCTCTATCAGGTAATACTGCGATGAGAACGGATCCAGTGCGAACTGCACGTTGCATCCGCCTTCTATCTCAAGGGCACGGATCACTCTGAGTGCACTGTCCCTGAGCATCTGGTATTCCTTGTTGGTAAGAGTCTGTGACGGGCAGACTACGATCGAGTCCCCCGTATGTATACCGACCGGATCCAGATTTTCCATGTTGCAGACAGTTATGGCCGTA
>CAMIWY010000229.1 GCA_946402595.1 uncultured Clostridia bacterium | reverse complement strand
TTAAAGATACTTTAACGTATATTTCAGGAATATTAAGTTTTGATTCAGTTTGCAGAAAACACTCAGAAACTGCGCTTACTCGAGATCGAGGTCACAGTTGAAGTATACCTTCTGCACGTCATCATTGTCTTCAAGGGATGTGATCAGCTTGGTGAGCGACTTGATAGCGCTTTCGTCAGTAACGTTAGCTTCCATTGAAGGGATCTGCTCTACTTCTGCTTCTACGATCTCATAACCTGCATCCTTGACAGCCTGATGAACATCATTGAAAGCTGATGGCTCTGTTCTGATCTCGAAGTTGTCCTCGTTGACGATCATGTCGTCAGCACCAGCCTCGAGTGCCACTTCCATTACCTCATCCTCATCGAGATCTTCGGAATCAACGATGATAACGCCGGCACGTGAGAACATGTATGAAACGCATCCCGGAGTACCGAGATTTCCGCCGTTCTTATCGAATACGGATCTTACGAACGAAGCTGTTCTGTTCTTGTTGTCTGTAAGTGCTTCAACGATGACAGCTACTCCTGATGGACCGTAGCCCTCGAACTGAAGCTCTTCATAGGACTCGCCGCCGAGTTCTCCCGTACCCTTCTTGATCGCCCTGTTGATATTGTCATTAGGCATACCTATCGATTTTGCCTTATCGATGGCAACTCTGAGTGAAGGATTGAACTCAGGATCTCCGCCAGCCTTAGCTGCTACGATGATCTGTCTTGAATACTTGGTGAACATTGCAGAACGCTTGGAGTCCTGCGCTGATTTTCTGTTAGCAATTGTGCCATGTCTGCCCAATGGAGACACCTCCTTTTATTTCTGATCTTATTTCCCTTAAAGTATACTACTTGGACTGCTCTTCTTCAAGGTTCTTGAAGGCTGTAGACATCATCAGCTTGATACGGTTGAGCTGATTTACATTCGAAGCACCCGGGTCATAGTCGATGGCAACGATGTTGGCCTTGTCATCATACTGTCTCAGCGCTTTCAGCATTCCCTTTCCGGCTACGTGGTTAGGAAGACATGCAAAAGGCTGAAGGCAGAGTATGTTCTTGACGCCTGCATCGATAAGATCAACCATCTCACCGGTCAGCAGCCATCCTTCGCCGCACTGGTTTCCTACGGAGATGAACCTTTCGGCGTTGGCAGCAGTCTCTTCTATCCTTGCGTCAGGTGTGAATCTCCTGCTGTTCTCACAGGCCTTTCTTGAGTATTTTCTGTATGATTCGATGAAGGAAATGAGAGCCTTGTTGATCGCCTTGTCCTTCCATGAACCTGACAGGTTGTTGTAGTTATATATCTTGTTGATAAAGCCGTATTCGAAGAAGTCGATGAATGAAGGTACTACTGCTTCTCCGCCCTCTTCCTCGATCGTTTCAACGAGATTATTGTTGGCATTAGGGTGATATTTTACCAGTATCTCGCCGACGATGCCGACTCTCGGCTTTACCATGTCTTCATGGATCGGGATACTGTCAAAATCCCTGACGATAGCTTCAAGGTTCTTCCTGAACGTCCTTTTGTCGAGATCCATACAGTTCTCGGCGATCTTTCCGAACCAGGAATCCATGACAGACTGGGCGCTGCCTTTTTCGATCTCATACGGTCTTATTCTGTAGAGACATTTCATCATTATGTCTCCGTACAGAGCGCCATAAACCAGCGAAAGTGCAAGTCTCGGTGTGATCGAGAATCCCGGATTCCGTTCAAGCCCGACCATGTTGAATGAGATAACAGGTATCTGCTCCATGCCGAGATCCTTAAGAGCCTTTCTCAGAAGAGCCACGTAGTTGCTCGCTCTGCACCCGCCTCCTGTCTGCGACATGAATACGCCTGTTTTGCTCAGATCGTAATCGCCTGATTTAAGTGCATATATTATCTGGCCGAGTGTGACTATTGTCGGGTAGCACGCATCGTTGTTGACGTATCTGAGGCCTTCCTCCTCTGACTCCTTGGTTACTGCAGGAAGCAGGACAGCGTTGTAGCCTGCAGCCCGCATGACCGGCTCAAAATACTGGAAGTGTATAGGCGACATCTGCGGAACCAGAAGAGTGTAGCCATCATCTCTCATCTCTCTTGTGAAGAGCTTGCGCTTGTAAGGCTTGTTGACCTTGCGCGATGTGGTTCCCAGCTTGTCTCTTTCCTCGAGCGCTGCCTTGAGTGATCTGATACGGATCCTGGCAGCACCCAGGTTAGCGCCCTCATCTATCTTGAGGACAGTGTAAAGCTTGTTGTTCTGTCCGAGGAGCTCGTCGACTTCATCAGTAGTAACTGCATCAAGTCCGCAGCCGAATGAATTGAGCTGGATTATCTCAAGATCGTCTCTCTGCCCGGCATATATAGCTGCCTTGTACAGTCTCGAGTGATATACCCACTGATCAAGGATACGGAGAGGTCTCTCTGCCTTGACCTTCCAGCTTACGGAGTCTTCTGAAAGAACGACCATATCCTGCTGGATAACAAGTTCATCTATCCCGTGGTTGATCTCAGGGTCGATGTGATATGGACGGCCTGATAGAATTATGCCCTTCTTCTTGTGCTCCTTCATGTAGTGAAGAGCTCTCTCGCCGGCGTCGGCAACAGCCTTCTTGTACGCTCTCTGTGCATTCCTTCCGGCCATCAGAGCATGGAAGATCTCAAGCGTGTCCGTTCCTATTCCGTAGAGTGAATACTCTCTTGTATCCTCGCCGAGATGATAGCTCTCAACGATATTCTCGGTGCTGCTGAGGTCTACCTTTCTCGAACCCGAGAAGAATTTTGTCATCTCTTCAACGAATCTCTCGTCGTTATCGTAAGGAACGAACGGATGGTAGAACTCAACGTCATTGTCGTAGAAGAAGTCAGCCATGTTCTTGTCGATGACTTCAGGATAAGTTGCTACGACTGGACAGTTGTAGTGATTGGGAGCCTTGGAATCTTCTACCATCTCATAATTGATTGAAGGATAGAAGATACGCTTAATGTCATGCTCTACCAGCCACTTGATGTGTCCGTGTACCAGCTTGGCAGGATAGCACGCTGTATCTGAAGATATCGTATCCATGCCGCTGGCATATATTTCCTTGCTGCTTGCAGGGCTGATAACGACCCTGAATCCAAGCTTGGAGAAGAATGCATGCCAGAACGGATAGTTCTCATACATGTTGAGGACTCTCGGGATTCCGATGGTACCTCTCTTGGCTTCTTCTTCACTCAGCACCGGACGGTCGAACAGCAGTCTGTTCTTGATCTTGTAGAGATTAGGAAGATCAGACTTTTCAGTTACGTGACCTGCACCTCTTTCGCATCTGTTTCCGGTGATGTATCTGCTGCCGTCAGAGAACTTTGAAATAGTCAGAAGACAGTTGTTGCCGCATCTTCCGCATCTCGCGTTTGACGTAGTGACGCTGAAGCTGTCTACGAGTTCAAGCGGAAGGACTTCAGATCTTTCACCTTCCTTATAGTCATCACAGGCAACTATTGCTGCACCGAAAGCTCCCATCAGTCCGGAGATCTCAGGCCTGATGACATTC
>CAMIWY010000228.1 GCA_946402595.1 uncultured Clostridia bacterium | reverse complement strand
GAGATATTATATGCCTTAACCCTCGGTATTTGTATCAGTCGAAGGATCAGGCGTTGGCGTCGGATCAGGCGTTGGCGTAGGATCCGGTGTTGGCGTAGGATCCGGAGTCGGCGTAGGATCCGGAGTCGGCGTAGGATCCGGTGTTGGCGTAGGAGTCGGTGTCGGTGTTGTGCCGCCTGAACTCTGCTCTTTCTTCTTGGCTTCTTCAGCCTTACGTGCTGCTTCTTCTGCAGCCTTTGCAGCTTCTTCCTCGGCCTTCTTACGGGCTTCCGCTTCCTCTTTCTTACGCTTTTCTTCGGCTTCTTTCTTTTTCTCTTCAGCGCTCTTGTAGACTGTCAGTCCAGTCTCGGTTCCCTTTGTAAAGTATTCGCTGCCTCTCTTGACAACGTTGGCAGGAGCGGCACGGTATGAACCCTGACAAGCCTTAGGGATCTGTCCGATGATCTTGCCCCAGAGCTTAGCTGCTACCCAGGAAAGATCGGACATCTCGACGTTCTGGTCTGTACCGATCCAGAGGGATGCGGCATAGGCCGGAGTGAATCCGTCGAACCAGATATCGTATTTATCATTGGTTGTTCCTGTCTTTCCGCCTGTGACAACCTGCTGAATTGAGTAGTTGTTGGCCTTTACTACGGACTGAAGTACATCCGTCATGATGAAGGCAACACCTTCATTCAGTGACTCTGACTGCTCAGACTTTCCTTCGAGGAGAACTTCACCGTTTCTGTCAAGCACCTTGGTGTAGCAGATCGGTGTATTCACCTTGCCGAGAGCAGGGAAGGATGCGTATGCCAGTGCCATCTCTAAAGGCTCAACGCCCTGAACCATAGCTCCGAGTGCGAGTGCGGCAGGGTTCATATCGTTTGCATACTGGCTTTCGTCATCAACTGCGGTTGTAATGCCGAATTTCTTGAGTATATCCATGGAGAACTCATTGCCTACCTGCAGCTGCAGCTTGACAGCACAGGTGTTGATCGACTTCTGTATCGCAGTCTTGAAAGTGTTCTTGCCGGAGAAGGACCTTGTTACGTTCTGAGGCCAGTCTTTGTTCTCGATGTGGCATTTCTCGTCCTGTATAGTGGAGTGTACAGTTACATAATCTCCCCAGCCCTGGGAACCCTGCTTATCGATCTTGAAGTCTATGAACGGCCACTTCTTGCCTCTGCCTGCTATCTCATAGCTCTTCTGGAGTGCTGCTCCGTATACGGTAAGCGGCTTGATTGATGAACCAGGCTGACGTGTGTTGAGTGCACGGTTCAGAAGCTTCTGTCCTCTGAAGGACCTTCCGCCGACCATCGCCTTTACTTCGCCTGTGCCTACTCCGACAATTACCATGGCGCCCTGAGGCTGAAGTGTCCTGGTAGCCAGTGAATAAGCATCTTTGGTGATTATAAGGTTATCACCGTCTTTCTTCATGTCACCGTCGTAGTCATTGAAGTAGTCAGCAGAGATCACGAGGTTTCCGTTCGAATCGAGTGACTTGTATGTTGCCGGTACGTTGATGTATCCGCCCTGGATCGAGTACACCTGATCATCTTCAACTACATAGTAGTTCTTGAACTCAAGGCTGTAATCAGTTCCTTCTGCGACCTGTGTCTCGTAAATGTTCAGGTTCTTGCCCTTGTAAATAGTAACAGACCCGTCGCCGTTGATACTTACTTCATCTGAACCGAGTGTAAAGTTTCCGTCCTCATCGAAGAAGTGATCAAAATTGTAGAGCGCGACATCGCCGTCATTGTTCAGCATGTTGCCGTCTTCATCTGTCTTATGGATAGCGGCGATCGTAGGGAAGTTGGACGAATCCTTGAACTCCTCAGCGATGACATTCTGCGCTGTGCTGTCCATTGTCGAGTAGATCTTGAGGCCCTTGGTGTATACCATACGCTCAGCATCAGCATATTCCATGCCGTACTTCTCCATGAGGTCGTTGATTACGGTATCAACGAGATATTCATGGTAGTACGAATAGTTGCCGTTGCCAGAGGTGATAGTAGGGTTGATGAATGTATTGACCGACTTGTCCACACAGCTTGTGTACTCGCTGTCAGAGATATATCCCTGATCCTTCATGAGAGCGAGAGTGAGATCACGTCTCGCTCTTGCCTTGTCGTTGGTAACGACCGTATCAGGATCCTTCTGAACGATCTTGGCATCATCCGCTACCTGATAGGTGCCGTCTGCTATCTTCAGAAGAGCATAGTCTTCCGGAGCCTGAGGCAGGGCGGCAAGTGCAGCACACTCTATAAGATCCAGATCCTTGACTTCCTTGGAGAAGTATGTCCTTGCAGCTGCATCTACACCATAGCATCCGTATCCCAGATAGATGGAGTTGAGGTAAGCCTCAATGATCTCTTCCTTGCTGAGGGCACGTTCGATCTTGCTTGCATAGTGCATCTCTATGATCTTACGGCGCAGGCTTCGCTGGCTCTTGATATCTGACAGATAAACATTACGCGCAAGCTGCTGTGTAATGGTACTGGTACCGCTGATACGTCCGCCGCCCCCGAAAGAGGAGAGAACAGCTCCGAACATACGTGTCCAGTTGAATCCGTGATGCTTCCAGAAGGTCTTGTCCTCGATAGCGACAAATGAATTGATCAGGTCTTCAGGCATTTCATTATACTTGACTACCTGTCTGTTCTGCGTATAGAAGACACTGTCGATTTCCTTGCCCTCGTCATCATAGATCATGGAAGAGGTATCCACTGCTGCATAGATATCCTTCGGATCGATGTGAGGTGCAAAAGTGATACATCCAACAGCGTACAGCATGAAGCAGAGAACCACAGCGACTCCGAGGAGTACACAGTCGCGGAACAGTTTGCCTATGCTGAAAAGGTATGGCTTGTTTTTGACTTTCTTTCCCTTATATTCAACGAACGCGGAACTGTTGTCCGGATCATATGCCTTGTTAGCCTTGTAGAAAAGTTCGGTCTTAAGCTTTTTCTTATCGATGTTCTTAACCTTTTTGACACCGGCTGATACTGCTTCCTCAGCCTTATGGAGCTCATCCTTTGCGGAAGGAACCTTGTGGCTTTTCTTCTTGTTTTTCTTTGGACTGTCTGTCTTAGGCGAAGTTTCTTCTACAGGAGCAGCTTCTGACCCGGAAACTGCAGCAGCCGCAGCTTTTACAGCGTTTTTTTCATTTGCTGCTTTTGGAGCTGCTTTCACGTCTGCTTGCGGATTCCCATCAACTGAAGAAAGGGAAGCCGGATCAGTATCCTTTATGACTTCCCTGTATTTTGCACCGTAGAATGTACGTGCAGCTGTCATTTTGGTTGTATCTGCTGTCTCGAGATATGAGTTTATATCTGCTGACAGCTCATCAACAGGAGTTTCGAACTGGGACAGAAAGTCGTCTATTTCGCGCTCGCTGTCAGTTCTCTTATCTCTGTCTGATCTCATTTATTCTGTACCCTCCTGATTATCTGTTCAAAAGCGAACATACTCGCTGATATTCTAACACATCGCTATGGACCTCTCAACTGAAATCAAAACAGTAAATTGCC
>CAMIWY010000227.1 GCA_946402595.1 uncultured Clostridia bacterium | reverse complement strand
CAGGGACTTTGGTAAGTTGGGCACCCTTAATGCTGCACGCCGTGAGGATCACGTTGCTACTGCTGCAGCAGTAAGGAAAGTACGTCCTATGTACTACAAGCTCACGATCAAGAGCAAGGTGACACTCAAGTCGCATAAGGGACCGAGCAGATCACTGACCCTGTATGCCGGTAATGTTGTTTATGCTGACAGGTTCACCTCCGGCAGGTATGTGTTCGACAAGAACGGCAGCACCTTCTATATGGCCAGAGAAAGAGCAAAGAGCAGAGTGGCTGATTACACAAAGTCATTCAACTACAGCAAAGCTGATGCAGAATACTTCATCAATAACAGGTTTAAAAACGGCAAAGGCAGCCCTACAGGAAAGCTCATCTGGGTAAGCACATATACTCAGCATGTATACTTCTTCGTAAGGAATAAGAACAAGACCGCCTGGGTGCTCAAGAAGGACTGGGAATGCGCAACGGGTAAGGCTTCAACACCTACGCCGACAGGCCTCTACGGAAACAAGGCAATCTGGCAGCATGTACGTAGCCATCACGGCCTTTCATGGTGGTCAAGCTTCTCTTCATGGAATTCATTCCACGGCAAAGCTGGAAGCTGGACACTGGGAGCACCTGCTTCAAGCGGATGTGTAAGAAATGCTAACAGCAATGCTAAGTATATTTACAACTATGCACCTGTAAAGACACAGGTCCTGATCTACTAATACAGATACAGATCCGGTAAAAAGGGCCTGATCAGCAAGAGTGAAAAGGGAAGGCGGAATTCTGAACGAATTCCGCCTTCCCTTTCTTGTCGTTTGCTTATTATTACAGCCTGCCCGGTGAGAAGGATCATTTCACCGGCATCAGTACTATGAGATCTTCCGGTGTATCATGATCCCTGAACATTATGGTCCCGTCCTTGGCCTTGAAGAGATCAGCCTTTACGAGTTCGCTTGAGATCGTGATGCAGCTTCCGTTATATCTCCATTTGCCGGAAAAATCTTCCCCTGTCAGATTCCCTGACCATGTACCGTCCTTGCTGATCGTAAGGTTGATGTTTCCATACAGATATTCTGCACGGTCGGAAGGGGCTTCCCATTTTCCTATGAAGGTGCTATCATCACTGGCTACCTCCTGCACATCAGCCCCTTCTTCTTCGTTTGCATATGCAGGGTTCTCGAGGTCATTGCTGCCGCTCTCCATTTGCGACTCGAGCTGCTGTGATTCAGGCGTAGGTCCTCCCTGGGAACAGGCAGACAGCGCACAGGCTGAACTAAACAGCATTATCGCGATAGATAATAGTGATATCAGTCTTTTCATGTCAGGTACCTCCGTTCGATAGAATGATACAACGTAAACAGGATCCGCGCAAGATTATGCATCTGAATGAGTGCATGTCCAGCAAAAAACCCATCCAATATGAGATGACAAACCACCGAAACGATGGTATACTTACGTCAAATCGACTTTACTATTATGATCTGGCAGGAGAAGCAAATGGAACCGTATCTCATGTCCGAACAGGAACTGCAGAAGCATAATGACCTGTATGACAAAGCAGATGCTCTTGTAGAAGAGAAACTTAATGCGAATACCGGAAAGAAGAAGGAGATCCGTTTTACCTTTAAGGGTTTTCTCCTTAATCTTGCTGTGATGTGCTGTGTTATGACACTTGTCGTTTACGGTGTGTCCAAGTACTCGACACTGTATCCGTATGCGGTCACGGCCAACAATGAAGTACTGTGCTATGTGGACGGCAAGGCTTCTGCCAATGAGGCCGTTCAGAAGGCAGTCGAAGCACTCAAGGCTGACGGATCTGATGTTATATCGGTCAGCGTGGGTGACAGCTTTAATGTTGAGAAGGCTGAGGATATTAATGTAGATAAAGTCATTTCGGCTGATGAAGCGGCTGATCTGATAGTGCAGAATGCAAGAGAAAATGAGTCGGGAGACGGTATCAGGGTCGTATCCAGCGATGTTGAGACGAGAACTTTCATGCCGGATCCGCAGTATGAGAAGGACGAGACAGCGCTTGCCGGAACAACGGTAGTCAAAGAGGAAGGCGCTGAAGGAAAGAAGGAAGTCACCGTGACATATGTAACGGTCAACGGCGACGTCGAGAAGAAAGAAGACATAGAAGTAAAGATGCTCGATGAAGGAAAGAGCGCAGTTATCGTTAAGGGAACTCTCGGACTGCCTGACGGGGAAGCATGGGAGACTTATGAAGGTGATCCTGTCTATAATGACGGAGATGATCTCGCGGTAACGGCAACCGGATACGCCGGCAAGCTCAATTATGTACTCGGCGGTCATAACATCGCGACCGGAGTAGACTGCGTAGGATTTGTAAGAGAAATGTACAGACTGTACGGCATCAACCTGTCATCTCACCTCCAGAGCGAAGGCATCGGAGTCTCATACAGCAACGCTCAGCCCGGAGACATCCTCTGCTTCTCCCATCACTATGGCATCTATCTCGGAAACGGCAAGATGGTCCATGCGGCCAATCCGAAGGCTGATGTATGCGTCAGCGGAGTAGGCGCAGGCGGAAAACTGATAGGTGTCAGAAGGATCGTCACCAGATAACGAGCGGCCTGACGGATGCTGAAACATAAAGGGGTTTGCCTGTGCAGACTCCTTTTTTAGTTGATATTCAAAGGATTACAATATACAATAAATTGAATTGTTATGTACTAAGATGCGAAAGGATCAGAACATGAAAATACTAGTTACCGGTGCGGCCGGATTCATAGGCAGCAACTTTGTATTCCACATGCTGGATGCACATCCGGATTATGATATAGTCGCTCTGGATTCCCTGACATATGCCGGGAATCTTGAGACCCTTGCACCTGTGATGGACAATCCTCACTTCAGATTCGTGAAGATCGACATTACGGATAAGGAAGCGATAGACAGACTGTTTGAAGAGGAGAAATTCAACAAGGTCGTTAACTTTGCGGCTGAGTCGCATGTTGACAGATCCATCGAGGACCCGGGAATCTTTCTGAGAACCAACATACTCGGGACACAGGTGCTGATGGATGCGTCCATTAAGAACGGAGTCGGGAGATTCCACCAGGTAGGTACGGATGAAGTATACGGAGATCTTCCGCTTGACAGACCGGACCTCTTCTTCGTGGAGACCATGCCTCTTACGGCATCCAGTCCGTACTCCGCATCCAAGGCAAGCGCAGACCTGCTCGTCATGGCTTACCACAGGACATACGGACTTCCGGTCACCATCAGCAGATGCTCAAACAACTACGGACCTTATCAGTTCCCGGAGAAGCTGATCCCGCTTATGATCGCGAATGCTCTTGCAGACAAGCCACTGCCTGTATACGGCGAGGGCCTCAACGTAAGAGACTGGCTGTATGTAGAGGATCACTGCAGAGCTATCGATCTCATACTCGAGAACGGCAGAGTCGGCGAGGTGTATAACATCGGCGGACACAATGAAAAGGCCAACATCGAAGTCGTAAAGATCATACTTAAGCAGCTCGGTAAGCCGGAAAGCCTGATCACATACGTGACAGACCGTAAGGGACATGACCAGAGATACGCTATCGAT
>CAMIWY010000226.1 GCA_946402595.1 uncultured Clostridia bacterium | reverse complement strand
GTTCCAGCTGAGGTCGCTGATGTGGATGAGTCCTTCGACACCGTCCTCAGGCTGGGCGAATACGCCGAAGCTTGTGATGTTGCGGACAATTGCTTTGTGCTGGCTTCCGACAGGATACTTCTCCTTGATGTATCTGATCGCTCTCTGGATGATGCCGTCCTCTGCATAAGCCTGGCTTCCTACCTCGTCCTTGTGATCAGGAATACCGAACAGCATGATGCTGTTTACGCCCGCCTTGAGCATCTCTTCGATCTTGGCGTCGACCATATCGACAGTGTATCTGTACTGGCCCGGAAGAGCTTTGATCTCATCCGTTTTGCCTGTGCCGTCCATAACGAACATCGGGTAAACCAGCGATGATGCATCGACTCTGGTCTCTCTGACCATCTTACGGAGACCCGGGGTGGTACGAAGTCTTCTCGGTCTTGAAATAAGTTCCATTGATGTTTTCTCTCTTTCCGCTCCGGCTGCTTTTCCTGCAGTACCGGCGCTCTTAACAAAAGGGTTTTTAAATACAACCTCTTGTCCTGACCCTGTTTTTAACTTTTATCTTGACGCACGGATCAGCTCGATGATCCTGTCGTAGTTCTCCGCCCTGTGCGGAAATGTGCAGTCCGTGCAGACCTTTATCTTTTTGCCTTCTTTCTCGTGAAAGCGCGGATTGCCCGGGCAGTGCTCGAGATGGTACAGCGGGCAGTAGCAGAAGAGACAGTTCATCTCCTCGATGCCTTCGTGGCATGGGTAGTATTTGCAGTCTCTGTTCTCGAAATATTTATAAGAGTTCTCCATGATCCGGCCCTACCTTTCTGCCTTGTCCAAATCATCAGCGTCTGTGCAGGCCCCTCTGTACTCCAGCATCCTGTCCTTCAGCCTCTCTATAAGCTCAGGACATGAAGGATAATACAGATGCGGATAGCCCGCAAGCACTGTTCTGCCGGCATGCATGCAGTCCCACGATTTGCCCGTTCCGGGCTTGACAGCAACAGCGTCTCCCCCGTTGTTGTCGCTGTCGTAGTAGTGGAACTCGTGTCCCTTGATGCTGAGCACGCTCAGTATCGAGCCTTCAGTGGCAAAACCGGTTTCGTCCCCGCGGGATCCTGCGCAGTCGCCGGTACCGCTCTTTCCGCTGACTGTGATGTAGCCGAATCTCCCGAGTTTTCCGGTGTTCTGCGAGCTGCCTTCTATGACGCCGCACATCGGATAAGTTTTGCCGTCCGCAGCAGTCATCTCATCGAGGAGATACATGAACCCGCCGCACTCCGCCAGGCAAGGCATGCCGCCTTTGACAGCCTCGCGAATCGACTCCTTCATGCTCTCGTTGTCACTGAGATCCTCTGCATACAGCTCCGGATAACCGCCTCCGAGCAATATCCCGTCAGCATCCTCCGGGAGCCGCCGGTCGTACACCGGCGAGAATTCCTCTATCCTTATACCGTGCTCCTCAAGCATCCTGAGGTTCTCTTCGTAGTAGAAGCAGAAAGCCTCATCGCGTGCGACCGCCAGGGTCAGCTGAGCTCCTGTATCTTCAGCATCGTTTTGCCCGGCTGATCCGGCTCCGGCATGCGTGCCGTCAGCCTTCCCGGCCGGCGCGTTCAAGTCTTCCGCCTGAGCCATTATCTCAAGCAGCTTCACTGTATCTATGTTCTCTGCTATGAGGTTCCTGGCTGCGGTGACCTGCTCCTCGAGGTCATCTATCTCGTCAGGCATCATGAGCCCGAGGTGTCTGCTCTCGAGCTTTATATCCTTCACATCAGGTATCCCGCCGAGCAGGCAGACTTCCGTGCCTCTCTCTTCAGAGATCTTCTCAAGCGTGCTCTCTATCTGCGGGCTTATCTCGCCATAGTACCTTCCGGATATCCGGTTCAGAACTATGCCGCGGATGAGGCAGGCTTCATCGTCTGCGAGGATGCCCTTTATGACAGAGATCATGGTCGCGCCCATGCCCTTGACATCTATGACGAGCACTGCAGGTGTCCCTGTTGCTCTTGCGACATCGTAGCAGGATCCTCTGCCCGCGGCGCCCGTGATGCCGTCGTATATCCCCATCACTCCTTCGATCACAGCGCAGTCGCAGTCAGACTCAGCGATCTGCCTGCGGATGTCTTCGTCACTGGAGAAGAAGGTGTCAAGGTTGCCTCCCGGCACACCTATGACGCGCCTGTGAAACATCGGGTCTATGTAGTCAGGCCCGCACTTGTATGCGCGGACATTGTATCTTCTGTCCTTCAGGAATGAGAGAAGTCCGCACGTTATTATCGTTTTGCCGCTGCCGCTTTTCGGAGCGGTTATCATGATTCGTCCGTACTTCATGCATTGCCTCCCGCGAGGTCAAAAGCCGCGATCATCACCGGATTCTCCGCTGTCAGGAGATGGTAGCTTCCGAGCTCCCTCGCCCTGCTGACAGACACCTGCTCTACAGTCAGGTTGCTTACTTCCATGTCCGCGATGACTCCGGTTATCTCCGCCATAGTCTCGAGGCTTACAGCGTTGATGACCACCCTTATTCCAGGGCATCTGCTGCTGAGCTCTGTGAGTATCTCTCTGAGGTTGCCCGAGCTGCCGCCGATGAAAGCATGCGTCGCCCTCTCAAGTCCTCTCATAGCTTCAGGAGCCGTGCCCCTTACCACTTCTATGTTGCAAAGTCCGAGGTTGTCTGCGTTCTGCTGTATGAGGTCGCAGGCCTCATCCTTCATTTCTATCGCATATACCTTGCCGGCCGGGTCGAGCCGTGCGATCTCGCATGCCACCGATCCCGTGCCGCTTCCGATGTCGTATACCACCGAGCCCTCGGTCAGCCCCAGCTTCAGGACGCTCAGGTGCCTTACGCTCTCCTTTGTCATCGGGACCTTAGCTCTTATCATCTCATCGTCGGCTATGACAGGCGCCGCCGGTTTTGCCTCGCATTCCCTGTTGATAACTGCCGCGATGTACAGTCCCGGCTCCGTTATCTGAGCGCAGTCCTCGCATCTTATGAGGCCGACTTTCTCCTCCGGATACGAAAGCTGCAGTCCGAGGATGATCACCACATGTCCAAGTCCCGCGTCAATAAGCGTTTTGCCCATCAGCCTGACGTCTTCAGGTCCGGAGAGCAAAACAAAGGTCTTGCCGCTGTGTCTCACTTTGCGCGCCAGTTCCGCAGCAGCCCTTCTGTCGCCCCTGCTTCCGTGGATGCTCATAAGCTCCGCATCCTGATAGCTGATGCCTGCCTTCGCCGCAAGGTACGCGAACGATGAGATGCCCGGGTGGACTTCGACCCTGCAGTCGAGGTCTTCTTCGTACGCCCATTCTGCGATCTTAGGTGCGAGCAAAGCCGCTCCGCTGTAGAACCCGGTATCTCCCGAGAAGAGCACGGCAGCTCTCTCAGGACGCCTCTCCTCGAGGACCGGGATGATGTCTTCGGCTCTGTAATACGGATAGGTTTCCCTTCCGTCGTAATCTTCGATCATGCGGGAGGCGCCGAATATGATGTCGGCTTTCCTGATTGCTTCCTCAGCCTCGCCTGTAAGAAGTGACCTGCTTCCCGGGCCCGTTCCGACAAGATCAAGGCGCAGCCTTCCTCCTATGCCGAAATAC
>CAMIWY010000225.1 GCA_946402595.1 uncultured Clostridia bacterium | reverse complement strand
GCAAGGACGGGCCGGTGCTCAGAACGGAGGAGATACTATGGTAGATACTAAAGTCGATCTCTGCGGCATAGAACTGGACAATCCGGTAATACCGGCTTCAGGCACATTCGGCTACGGCTATGAGTTCGCAGAGCTCTATGATATAAACTGCCTCGGAACGTTCTCCTTCAAGGGAACGACCAGAGATCCGAGATTCGGAAACGATACCCCGAGAATTGCTGAGTGCCCGTCAGGAATGCTCAATTCCGTAGGTCTTCAGAACCCTGGCGTTGAGAAGGTCATCTCAGAAGAGCTGCCAAAACTGGCCAGAGTATTCAGCAAGCCTGTAATGGCCAACGTCAGCGGATTCTCTGTAGACGACTACGTATACACGACTGAGAAGCTTGCTGCCGAGGAGCAGATCGGATGGCTCGAGATCAACATAAGCTGTCCTAACGTTCACGGCGGCGGGATGTCGTTCGGTACTGATCCGTGCATGGCGGCAGACGTTGTTAAGGCGGTGCGCAAAACTACAGACAAGCCTCTGATCATCAAGCTGTCTCCGAACGTGACGGACATAGTTTCCATCGCGAAGGCGTGCGAGGATGCGGGTGCTGACGGAATAAGCCTCATCAATACCCTGATGGGAATGAGACTCGACCTGAAGAGGAGAAAGCCGATACTGGCCAATGTCACCGGCGGCTACTCAGGGCCTGCGGTATTCCCGGTCGCGCTGAGAATGGTGTATCAGGTGTCGGGAGCGGTCAGCATCCCGGTTGTCGGCATGGGCGGCGTATCATCTGCTGAGAATGTAATTGAGATGATGATGGCAGGAGCGACCGCTGTAGAGGTTGGTGCGGCAAATCTTACAGAACCATTTGCATCGAGAGATATCATTAATGATCTTCCGCGGGTCATGGAAAAATTCGGTATAACTTCGCTGAAAGAGATTATAGGCGCGGCACACTGATTTGTTGTATACTTATACCAAGAAGGGGCTGATAAGTACGCCGGCCTCATTGAGGCAAGACACATCAGTAATACCGGAGGATAAAAATGGGCAAAGACGTAATCATAGCATGTGATTTTGCAAGCGCAGAAGAGACGATAAGATTCCTTGACAAGTTCAACAAGATCAGAGATGAAGTTGTCAGCTGCGATCATGTCAGCATCAGTGTCAGCAGACCTTTCGTCAAGATCGGCATGGAGCTGTTCTATGCAGAGGGACCGCAGATCGTGAAGACTCTCAAGGAGAGAGGACACAAGGTGTTCCTTGATCTCAAGCTGCACGACATCCCTAATACAGTAAAGAAGACCATGCAGGTGCTGGGAGAATATGGTGTCGACATGGTAAATGTCCACGCTGCAGGCGGCATCGAAATGATGAAGGCTGCAAAGGAAGGACTCATGCTCGGAGCTGTAAGATATGCGGATAAGCCTAAACTGATCGCCGTAACACAGCTTACCTCAACTGATGAGGAAACGATGCACAGAGAACTGCTCATCGACAAGCCTCTCGATCAGGTCGTAAGACAGTATGCCCTGAACGCAAAGGCGGCAGGACTTGACGGAGTCGTATGCTCGGCACACGAGGCTGCAGATATCCACGCTGCATGCGGCAGCGATTTCCTGACTGTAACACCGGGAATCAGACTTGCCGGAGACAGCGCCGGAGACCAGAAGAGGGTAATGACACCTGCTGATGCGAAGACCGTCGGATCAGACTACATAGTAGTAGGCAGATCCATCACAGGCGAACCGAAGCCGATCGATGCATACACAAAGTGCAGAGAGGACTTTATCGGATAGAGATCCATCACAGGCGGACAACAGACATATAAACGAAACCAGATGCGGCGGGCCTTTCGTCTCGCTGCATTTTCATAAAAAGAGCTGCACAGGGGTGCAGCGGAAAGGCATTGGGTATATAAGAAATGTACAACGCAGAGACTATTAGAAGACTGATCGCCAATGATCTCCTCAGCATCAAGGCGGTTTTCCTCAGACCGGAGGAACCGTTCACATGGGCGAGCGGGATCAAGAGCCCTGTTTACTGTGACAACAGGCTCACACTGACAGCTCCTGAGGTAAGAAACGACGTTGAGCAGAGCCTCGCAGAGACGATAGCTGCTGTTTTCCCTGAGGCTGAAGTACTGATGGGAACCGCTACTGCAGGGATCGCCCATGCTGCCATCACAGCACATCTCATGGATCTTCCGATGGGATATGTAAGATCCGGAGCCAAGGATCACGGCAGAGGCAACCAGATCGAAGGAAAGCTTGAGAAGGGCCAGAAGGTTGTAGTTGTTGAGGACCTCATTTCAACAGGCGGCAGCTGCATCGATGCAGTCAACGTTCTCAGAGATGCAGGAGCTGATGTTCTCGGAGTCGTATCTATCATGACCTACGGAATGAAGAAGGGCATCGACAGAATGGCAGAAGCAGGCATCGAGTGGGTGTCGCTGACCAACTTTGACACAGTTGCCGAGGTAGCTGCTGAGCAGAACTATATCAGCAGTGATGACATAGCAAAGCTGATCGCTTTCAGGAACAATCCTTCCGATGAGAGCTGGATCACACAGAAATAAAGAAAAGGAACCGGGACAGAAAGACTAAATGATTTCATTTTTACTCGGGCTTCTGGCCGGTGTGGCATCGCCGACTCAGGCCAGTGTCAACGCAAGGATCAGAGAAGACTTAAGATCACCTTATATAACATCAATATTTAATTTCATCTGTGCGGCAGTTATTATGGCTGTCGCCATGCTTGTAATAGAGAAGTCGCTGTATATCCCGGTGGGCAGGATAGCTGAGCAGCCTTTCTGGATATGGCTGGGTGGAACGTGCGGTACTTTCATCGTTTTCCTCAATATAATCTGCCTGCCAAAACTCGGAAGTGCGCGCAACGTCATGCTCCTGTGTTTTGGCCAGACGATGACAGGGCTCCTGATAGATAACTTCGGGCTCTTCGGATCGGCACAGATACCGATGGACATGAAGAGGATCGCCGGAGGAGCGCTCGTACTTGCGGGGATCGCGCTTGTCAACATTCCGGCGGGCAAAGACCGCACTGAGAATGCCGGCGGTGCAAAGGGCGGCAGCCTGATCATGTACATGATACTCTCTGTATTGTGCGGATTCTCATGTGCATCCCAGGTGGCGCTGAACGGAACGCTGAAGGAGTATGCCGGATCTGCGGTAAGGGCGACCTTCATATCCATGGCCGTGGGCCTGATATCCATAATCATACTGACGCTGATAGTGATAGTGCTGAAGGGCAGGTACGGTATATACGACGGTGGAGCAGACCACGGACCACTCAGATTCAGAGCATGGATGCCGGCCGGAGGAGCTCTCGCGATAGTAATCGTGGGGAGCAACGCTGTTGCTGCTCCTGTCCTGGGCACAGGCATCGTCACCATACTCAACCTTGTGGGTATGATGGCAGCGGGGCTCGCCATAGATGCCACGGGTTTTCTGGGAATAGAGAAAAAACCGGTAACACTTGTGAAGATCGCCGGAATGCTCCTTATGATAGGAGGCTCGGCGCTTATATCACTATAGCCTGAAGACGGGCTGATGAGCGGCAGAGGACCTGA
>CAMIWY010000224.1 GCA_946402595.1 uncultured Clostridia bacterium | reverse complement strand
ATGGCATGGCCTGCCTCGTGATATGCTGTAAGCTTCCTCTCAGCATCGGAGATGACTCTGGACTTCTTCTGAGGTCCTGCCATGACCTTGGTCGTAGCCTCCTCGATCTCATCCATTCTGATCTTGGTACCGTTGCGTCTTGCTGTGAGAAGTGCAGCCTCGTTGATCAGGTTTTCGATATCTGCTGGTGAGAATCCAGGTGTCCTCTTGGCAAGGATCTCCGGTGATACGTCATCAGCAAGAGGCTTGTTCTTCGTGTAAAGTCTGAACAGCTCTTCTCTGCCCCTGATATCCGGCATGCCGATAACGATCTGTCTGTCGAATCTGCCCGGTCTCAGGAGAGCAGGGTCGAGAACGTCAGGTCTGTTAGTGGCTGCAAGGATGATGATACCGAGATTGCCGTCAAATCCGTCCATCTCAACGAGCAGCTGGTTGAGGGTCTGTTCTCTTTCATCATTTCCGCCGCCGAGTCCTGCGCCTCTTCTGCGTCCTACAGCATCGATCTCATCGATGAACACGATGCACGGAGCGTTCTTCTTGGCTTCTGCGAACAGGTCTCTTACTCTTGATGCACCTACTCCGACGAACATCTCAACGAAGTCCGAACCGGAGATAGTAAAGAACGGAACGCCCGCTTCACCGGCAGTCGCTTTTGAAATATATGTTTTACCTGTACCAGGCTGTCCTACAAGCAGGACACCTTTAGGTATTCTTGCACCGAGCTTGTCATACTTGACCGGATTCTTGAGGAAGTCAACTATTTCAGAAAGCTCGACTTTCTCCTCTTCGAGTCCCGCTACATCCTTGAAAGTGATGGCTTTGCCATCGCCCTTGTACAGCCTTGCCTTGTTCTTTCCGAACTGGAAAGCCTGCCGGTTTCCGCCCTGACTCATCATGAAGTAGAACAGGAATCCCATGGCTACTACCATCAGTATCGTAGGCAGCAGATTGAACAGGTTATATTCGCTTTCAGGCGGATCACTTTCGAGTTCTATCTTCTTTTCATTGATCATCGGATAGAGGATGGTCTCCTCAAGCCAGTTGATCTCAAGGGCGGACGGAGCATATGTTATCTCCATGTCCCCGTTCTTCATGGTACCCGTCAGCTGGCGGTCTGTAATGTTTATCTTCTCAAAGTCACCTTCCTGCAGGTGGCTTGCAAACTGAGAGAACTTCACTTCCTTATAGTCATTGCCTGTCCCGATATTGCGGAAAACCATTGAGATGGTCAGCACCGCCAGGAAGACAATGACGTATATTCCTATACTTCGTCCTGCGTTTTTCAAGTTATATATCCTTCCTTATGAGAAATTTGGGAATTATACGGACAGTTTTTTGTGTCCTGAGCACAAATTTTATCATAGATTATCCACTATTTCAATGAATAGCACTCTTTCTGTGTCCTCAGTTATATGATATTTTGGTGAAAACCGGCCCTTTTCCTGTTCGTTCTTTCCGGCAAAGTATTTGCTCGGCAGTATCCACAGGATTTCGCTTCCGATGGCCACCATAAGGATGCTGTCTCTCGCCCTCTTCATGACCTTGGAATCGACAAGGAGATCCTGGATCTTCTTTTTGCCCCTCTTCATAGGAAGATAATCGCCTTCCTGCCTGGTCCTGAGCCTGATTTCCCCCGCCTGACCCGGATGCTCTTTGTTGAACTTGTCAAAGTCAAAGGCGGCGTACATGTATTCATCATCAGGGTGGAAGTCCCTGATCTTGATGATCTGAGGCATCATCCTGAGTGTGTTGTCAGGAGCGATCTGTCTGTCTTCATCCGCATCTGTGAATATAATGGTGTCATACTCCCTGTATGCCCTTGCACCGAGCGGCAGATCTATTGATCCGGACGGATTATCTGAATACATCAGCTGAGTGAGACGTGTAATGAGTTCGAACGAAGCGTACTTCTCAAGCCTCATGGTCTGGAGGATGAATCCCGCTATCCTTGTGTTGATCGAGAGCGGATTGCCTCTCATGTCCGTGATATCCAGGAGTATCCTTTCAGGATCATGCTCGAAGGCTATATGTCCGTCCATCGCGGCAATGGCGATCTCATTCAAGAGAGCATCATCCATGTCGGCAAGCTCCGCATACCTTCTCAGAGCCTGCTTCACAGACGGGTTGTACTTCTCCTCCAGGTACGGGATCAGCTCGTTTCTGATGCTGTTCCTCGTATAGTCATTCGACTTGTTGGACTCGTCGATGTTCGGGCGGAGCTTGTTCTCCTTTATATATTCTTCTATCTCAGCCCTTTCAATATCTATAAGCGGTCTTATGATCGTATATCCCGATTCGGAGTTCCTTACTGCAGGCATGCCTGAAAGCCCGTGCACACCGGTTCCCCTCAGGAGGCGGAACAGCACTGTCTCCGCCTGATCATCGGCGTTATGCGCCACGGCGATCATTATGCTGCTGCGCGGCACTCCTTCAGCCTCGATCTGGGCAGCCACTTCATCGAATATCTCATACCTTATCTGCCGGCCGGCTTCTTCTGTGGTTATTCCCAGTTCATCAGCAACTCCGGCGCAGTCGGCCTCGAAGCTCTCGCATTCAAGTCCGAGTCTGTCGCATATCCTGATGACATTATCCTCTTCCTCATCAGCTTCCGGTCTCAGCTTATGATTGACATGGACCGGTACCAGAGTCAGATCGAATGAGTCCGCTATCCTTGTAAGCGAATGGAGAAGGCACAGTGAATCAGGGCCGCCGGAGAGGCCTATGATGATATGTGCGCCTTCCTGTATAAGTCCGCCGTCTATTATCCTGTCGACAATACGGCTTTTCTTTACAGGCTTTTTCGCGGTCTTTTTTACAGTCTTTCCCGCTGCCTTTGCTGTTGTCTTCTTTTTGGTTTCTTTGTCAGTCTTTTTCATTTTTCCTGTCCTGGAATCATCGCGGAGCGGAGAAAAATCTCCTTCCGTTTTCGGTAAGGATGCGCGATGCATCCTCATAGCTGATGCCTTTGATCATGGCCATGCGCCTCACGACATGCTCGACATAGTGCGGCTTGTTAGGTCTGCCCCTGAGAGGCTCAGGAGCCATGTACGGCGCATCGGTCTCCGACAGCAGAAACTCTATCGGTATCCTGCGCGCGACCTCTGCGGCCTTTTTCCCGTTCCTGAAGGTTATCGGACCTCCGAGCGAGATCGTTGCACCCATTTTCACGTATTCTTCAGCCATTTCCGGCGAGCCCGAGTAGCAGTGCATCTGTACGCGTGCATCGGGAACAAGTCTTGTTACGACAGTCCCGCCGGCTGCAAGCTCTCCGGAGAAACAGTTGACATCCGTTATGCTGTATTCCCCCGGGATCTTCATATCGTGAGCAAAAGCTGTTTCAGATAATGTGCCGGGTGCCGGTCTTCCGGGGAACCAGCTCTTGCGCTCATCGCTGAAGGCGCCTTCTTCCGCAAGTATGTCCATGGTCAGCTGATTCGCGTCTCTTGAGTGGATCATTATAGGCATCCTGAGCTCGTTGGCCAGTCTTATCTGCTTTCTGAACAGCTCCTGCTGTTCTTCCCTGTCGTCTGTTCCATAGTAGAAGTCCAGACCTATCTCGCCTATGGCAAGAGCTTTAGGGTGTGCGGCAAGCCTAGATC
>CAMIWY010000223.1 GCA_946402595.1 uncultured Clostridia bacterium | reverse complement strand
TGCGGATATATGTCAGCAGCTCTTCCTGTATCATTTCTTCTGTTACATCGCTGAAGCTGCTGATATATTCCTGACCCTCTGCATCTTTGATGCAGGTCTCCGAGTTGTCGATGCCGAGCTCCTTCATGATGGATAAGAGCCTGTTTCCCGTCCCAGTGTCCAACACCTTCCAGTCCATAAGACGGTGAGTGAAGTCATATGCATTGAGCGGTTTATCAGGCTTGGTATACGGAGCGCACTCATAATCGATCACAGTCTCAACATAGTCCTCGTACGTCCTTGGCAGGTCGTTCTCGAGGTGATGTGGCTGCGTTCTGGTATGCATCTCCTGCGCGGCCCTCTGATCCATGAAGAGATACATCAGCATTTTGTCCATATCGTGGACTGCCGCCCTCTTCAGCATCTCTTCCCTGAGAGATGGTTCTGTGATATACCTGCGCACGCAGTACTCGAATGCCCTTCTGTGCCTGTATGTATATATGCACCACTCAAGATTTCTCATAACAGTATATTACTTAAGAAGGTCTTCTCCCTCTCCCATCATCGGGATGTCTACTGCTGTGGCGTCCTCAAGATGGAACATCATCAGCTTGTGGCCTGTCTCGTCGTTATAGATATTTCTAAGCTGCGGCATTGCCTCGAGTGAAGCCTCTGCATACTTAGGGTCTGTCTCGAAGACTGCTTTGCCGGTATAGCGGAGCCAGTGGCCGTCTGGCTTTGCGCATGCGATCTCAACTCTCGGATTGACGCGCATCTGCTTGTACACTTCCTTGAAATCGCCGACGCCGAACAGGACTTTGTCGTCCATCTCCATGTGTGCGCCGAGCGGTCTTACCTTTGGCTGATCCCCATCAACGGTTGCCAGATAGAAAACGCCTGCTTCTGTCAGAAAATCATTTACCTTACTCATTTGTTGCCTCCTTGTGTGATAGTTTATCTATTCTTGTATTGCTGTATTCTGTGCAATAGTTTATCAGATTATGTATGACTGAATCTCACCTGCGCAATAGTTTATCAACATACTCTTTAATAAAGAATACATAGGTGAAGTACGCGAATACTCCGAGGCTCGCCTCAACTATTACCGTCGCGAGCAGGTCCGTGAGCATGTTCTCGCCGGACAGGATCTTAGGCACATTGATGATGAGGCCCGCTATGAACAGTGCGACCAGCAGCAGGAACACTGCGCCGAACACGACCGGGATCATATAGTGCTCGTATTTTGCATATCTCCGCTCGTCCGTCCAGCCGTATATCGTCACCCCGAAGAATACCGTCCAGATCAGGAACAGCCAGAACATCAGCTTGCCTGTGCTGTAGTGCATCCCAAAGTAAACGACCCCGGCAAATCCCAGCAGGAAGGCCAGTATAAAGAATCCCAGTATGAGCTTGTATCTGTAGTCGCCCTTCTCAGGCCTTGCGTATCTTCGTGCCATATGTCTCGGGTCCTGCTCTGCCATGTGCCCCGGGCTCCTGTGTGTCAGGTGCCTCAGCCTTAGATCCGTTCATGAATTATTATACACAACTCTGTGCTATAATTGTGCCATAAACATCTGCCGGTAAGGTCCACGCACAGGACCAAGGTTACACTTTCCCGCGGACATCTGCATCAAGTATTCCTGCGTAAATTGCCTTGCCGCCTGTGAGCTGGGCCCACATGTTGTCACCGTAATCGTAGTGCCACCACTCTGATGGCAGATTGGCGAAACCCGCCGCCGTCATGACGTTATAGAGCATGCGGCGGTTTTTTCTTGCAGGGATATCTTCTGTTTCGAAATAATCTGTCCAAGTCGCATCACTGAACGCGTCGAATGTGGTGCCCATGTCAAGCGGCTCACCATCCGGCCCGATTATAGTGAGGTCCACTGCGCCGCCTGTGTTGTGGATGGACGGCTGCAGCACATCATACGAAGGCATGGAGACGCATGTCCATGTGTGCATGTCCAGCTCCTCCTCGGTGAGTTCAGGCATCTCCGCTCTGAACTGCGCGCGGTAATGATCCCACAGGGCCTGCTGGACTGCTATCGGCCTGTAGGCATCAAGTATCCGGAAGTGATATCCCTCAGGCAGCATGTCCTCTGCCCTGTGCAGCATGTCTCTGACAGTCTGCCGGACCATGATGCTCGGGCTGCTTCCCAGAAGCGGCTTGCCGCCTATCTCCTTCCAGTGATAGTAATCCGAGTCGCACTCGAACTCATCATCAAGATATACAAGAGGCTCATCAGAGGGGTCCTTGACTGTGAGGAAGCCGTACGGAAATTCTATGTGCGGGATAGGTTTATTTAAGTCAGTCATAATCTGTTCGCCTCATCTGTGCTATACTATGCATGCGAGCCATGATACGGATGGTCAACCATTTTGTGCTATTGAGAGCACCAACCACATCCTATCCGCTCGCTTATTTTACTTGTCTAAATACTAAAGCACCGCATCGGCTCATTCAAGAGCGATACGGTGCTTTTGCCTTACAGCATTGATCCGGAGAGCCAGTGTGCAGTGTCTCAATTTGCCTATATGGACACTATTATTCGCAATGCTTATTGCCACTAGAACCTGAGAAAATACTGTCCATTAAAGCTCTTAACTAAAAGAGCACTATCTTTCGCGATGCATATAGCCACCAAATCCTCAAAAAAACACTGTCCTTTCTGGCTTTCGACTACATGGACACTATCTCATTATCGCAATTATATGCTCATTGCCCTTATGAACTTCTTCAGCACTTCAAGCATGTCTGCCGGCAGCCTGCTCTCGCACTCGTGCTTGAGATCTTCCGGCACTCCGTAGAAAGCCTCTGCGATCGAGCCGGCGATGCATGTAAGCGTGTCGCAGTCTCCGCCGAGGGAAACGGCTGTCCGTATTACATCTTCAAAATCTACGCCCTCAAAGAATGCAGTGAATGCCTCCGGGACTGTCTCCTGGCATGACTCCACATGCCTGTATCCCGGCCTGATCTCATCGCATGTCCTGCTGAAATCATAGCCGAATTCCCTGATGACATACTCCTTGATCTCATCCTTGCTGATGCCATTTCTTGCCATGAATATAGCCGCAGCGACTGACTCTGCGCCCTTGATCCCTTCAGGATGATTGTGAGTCACTTCAGCAGTCCAGGCTGCGACCTTGCGAGTCGTCTCCAGATCGCTGAACATCCAGCCTGCCGGCGAAACTCTCATGGCCGATCCGTTGCCCCAGCTGTTATAAGGCTCAGGATCACTTGCAGCGAGCCAGCCGAAGAATCTTCCTCCGTATCCCGCATAAGGATACCTGTGGCCCCACTCCTGCATACTCTCTATGAGCAACGCCTTAACTGAAGGCTCGTCATCCATAACTCCCTGCTCTGCCGCAGTCATCAGCGCCTCAGCCACCGCGATGGTCATCACACTGTCATCTGTATAAGTCGCGCCCTTATCGAAGAACGGAAAGTCCTTTGTCTTATTGCCCCTGTCAAACTCATATGGGCTGCCTATCATATCTCCAAGAATTGCTCCGTACATACCGCACCTCACTTTCTCTGTCTTAATACTACTCTGTTTTGTTTACAGTTGCAGTATATTACTTTGTCCGGTGGCGTTGGTCGCACGTGGAGCGACAAATGCAGTACGGG
>CAMIWY010000222.1 GCA_946402595.1 uncultured Clostridia bacterium | reverse complement strand
CAGTCAGCATCACTATGAACAGTATTACCAGTGCTTTTCTGTGTGCGTTGATCATTACAGGTTCTTTTTCTTGTAGATAAAATATACGGATATGCTGCCGAGGATTATGAGATACGCGATGAGTACGATGAATCCGTATGCTCCCGGTGCCTCCCCGTTGGCTATGCTTCTTATCATGCCGCTGGTCTGCGACAGTGGCAGTATCTCGATGATCTGCCTGAAGCCGTCAGGCATCTCCTCAGTCGAGAAGAACGTGTTGCACAGGAACGACATCGGCATGATTATGTACGTGTTGAATCTAGGGGCATCTGAGTATGTTTTCGCAAGGAATGACAATACCAGCGCCAGCGTTGCAAACACCATCCCGTTCAGGAGCATTATGAAAAATGACAGCCCGTTGAAGATGAGTCCGTGCCTTACAGGTATCGTGAGGATGAGTATGACGCATGCAGCATACAGGCCTCTCAGGCTGCCGCCTATCACCTGCCCCAGTATGAACTGCCACAGAGGCGTAGGCGATACCATCACCTGGTCGAGAGCTTTTTCGTACAGCCTCTGAACGCTCATGCTCTGGGCTATCGCGCCGAAGCTGCCGGTCATCGTGACCATCGCGACGAGTCCCGGTACGAGGAAGTGTATGTACGGCTCGCCGTGTGAAGTCGTACGGATGCCCAGGCCGAAGATAATCAGGTACATCAAAGGAGAGATCATCGCCGCGACGGTGATCTTATAGAAGTCTCGTCTGAACTCGACCCATTTTTCCCATAGTACCGTGATTATTCCCATAGTTCTCCAGATGACAGAGGGGACGGTTCTCCTTGTCATCTTTTTGTTTGCGTGCTATCTCTCGTTCAGAAATATGACAATGAGAACCGTCCCCATTGTCATATCAGCTTGCGGCCGGCGACGTCGACGAAGACGTCCTCGAGTGTGGTCTGCCTGAGTGATGAGTCTGCCGGTGCTGTCTCAAGGTACCTAATAGCTTCTTCTCTGGTTGTGAAGTGCGTGCTCTTAAGGTCGCCTTCTCCGGTCTCGTCTACTGTGAATTCGCCGAGCTCCTGTATGAGGGCATGTGGTGAATCCAGTTTCTGGAGCCGGCCTCTGTTGATCATGGCCACTCTGTCGCAGAGTGCCTCTGCCTCTTCTATGTAGTGTGTGGTGAGGAGTATGGTCATGTTCTGACCGGATACCTGCCTGAGAAGGTTCCACATCTGTCGCCTCGAGAGTGCGTCCATGCCTGCGGTCGGCTCATCAAGGAGGAGTATCTCAGGCTCTATAAGAAGGGCGCGGCATATCATGAGTTTCCTCTTCATTCCGCCTGACAGGTGACGCACCACTCTTCTGTGGTAGTCTCCGAGCCCTGCGAACTCGAGAAGCTCATCCGAACGCTTCTTGATCTCCTTTTTCGGCATAAAGTAAAGGCGCCCCTGATACTCCATGACTTCATCCATGGTCATATCCTGGCGCATCGAATATTCCTGAGTGATGACAGCGAGCTTCCTCTTCTGCTCGGAGGCAGCTCTCGTCAGTTTCACCCCGTCTATATATATCTCGCCCGAAGTAGGAAGCAAAACAGTCGACAGCATGCTGATGGTCGTCGTCTTGCCTGCGCCGTTAGGTCCGAGCAGCCCAAAGAACTCGCCAGTCCCGATCTCAAAGGAGAGACCGTCGACAGCGGTAAAGTTACCGAATTTCTTGGTGAGTTCTTTCAGTTCAATCATTTTTCCTTGGCTATTATGAGCGAGAAGTATCCGGCTTCGTCCGGTATCTCCTCAAGTGAGCGGTACACCTTCTCTGTCTCCATGCTGCAGTTCTCTACTGCCTTCACATCGTATCCCGATCTTGCAAGCATAGCCTTGACCTGAGGCATTTTGCTCGCGGACTTCATGATGGCATAATTGCCGGGCCACTCAAGTGTCCCTTCGGTGTTGTGAAGTCCCGGTATGACGTGCAGCGGCTCGTTCCCCTCTGTCAGGGATATTCCAAGCCTTGCAGCTGCTGCGCAGAATGACGGGATGCCGCTGACGAGCTCTACTTCATAGCCTTCATCCTCCAGAATGTGCTGGATGTAGCTGAAGGTGCAGTAGATAGTGGAGTCTCCGAGCGTAAGGTATACGACGTTCTTGCCCTCATCGAGATACTTCTCTATTGTGTCTGCTGCCTCCCTGTGGCTCTTCGCGATCAGCTCGCTGTCTCTGACCATCGGCATGTATATGGGTATCAGTGTCTTGTCTGCAAGTTCAGGTACTGCCGCTGCAGCGATCTTGTATGCGACTGCGTCCTGCGGCACTTTGCCCGGAACTGCCATTACTTCATTTTCTCTTATAAGCCTGCAGGCCTTGAGTGTCATCAGCTCGGGATCCCCCGGGCCAACGCCTACGCCGTATGCTTTTCCTCTTGCCATTATTATTCTGCCCTCTTTTTTCTGGATTGATCGGTTCCGGCAGTCTGATCCATCCGGAACTGCTATTTTACAGCCTTGCTAACTTCTTCCAGTTTCGCGCAAAGCGATTCAAGTGTCGCCATGTCGGAAACGCACACTCCCATGCCGCAGCGTTTTGCCTCAGCAGCAGTCTGCTGTCCGATGCACACGGCTCTCACCTTTCTGAAGTTCATGCCCTTATATGCATTTACGAATCCTCTTACTGTCGATGCGCTCGTGAAAAGCGCGAATGTATGAGGATCGTCGAATTCCTTATCTGCGTCGAACCACTCCTGGGTCACATATTTCGTGTCGTATGTAGTGACGTCATCAATGTGGACTCCTCTTACGCGTGAAAGCTCTTCGACCAGCTCAGGGTTTCCGAGGCTTGCCCTCGGTATGAGGACGCGGTCGCCCTTCCTGAGGAGGACCGCAAGCTGCGCTCCGAGCGTTCTTCCGTCGTATACAGTCGGGACCATGTCCGGACGGATGCCGTATTTGAGGAGCTCTCTCTCGGTCCCCTTTCCTATTGCTGCTATGCTGCAGTATGCGAGGATCCTGATGTCGTACTTCTCCATCAGCCTGTCCATGAACACCCTGACACCGCTCGGGCTGGTGAACACTACCCATTCGTAGCCGCTCTTCCTGAGGCCCTTGATCGCTTCGTCGAGGACAGGGTTCTCTTCTGCAGCCTCGATCCTGATTGTCGGAAGCTCTATCGCTTCAGCGCCCTTTTCTCTCAGCATCTTCGCAAGGCCTGAGCTCAGTTCTCTCGGCCTCGTCACGACAGCCCTTACACCTGCAAGCGGCAGATCTTCAAGCCAGCTGAAGTCTTCAGACAGCGCCGCGACCTCGCCGACAACTATGACGGCAGGCATCACGACTTTGGCCTTCTTTACAGCTTCGGCAAGACCTTCGACGGTCGATGAGATGATCCTCTGCGCTGCCGTAGTCCCTTTTTCGATGACCGCAGCCGGTGTATCCGGATCGATGCCTCCGCCCATGAGGCCGTTCATCAGTACCGGAAGTGAGGATATTCCCATCAGGAAGACTATCGTCCCGCCTGCTTCTGCAAGTGCGGCAAAATCTATATCGTAGGTGTGGTCCTTTCTCCTGTGACCGGTAACGACGTGCACGCTCGAGCAGTGATCTCTGTGAGTCACCGGTATCCCTGCATATGCAGGTACGGCAAAAGCGCTGGTCACACCCGG
>CAMIWY010000221.1 GCA_946402595.1 uncultured Clostridia bacterium | reverse complement strand
TCATGGTCAAGGCTTTTCTTCAAGTTTTATAATATTTTTCTGTTATCACTATCTATCGCTATAAAAAATGGTTAATCCTCATACCCTGTATCGATTGATAAGCCTGGCATGGAAAAATTGGCATATATATTATCGCATTCGAGCCCGTTCGAGACTTGTCCTCGCGATTGGCGAGTCGAAGACGAGGCCATAGCGATGGAAAGTCCGATACGCAGACCGCCCAAGAATCGTTCAGGCTTTATCCGGGAATCGATGTGTTTTCCAGGAAAAAGCTGCAGATCTCGTCAGGTGTGTATTTCGGATTCTGAGACCACCATTTTACCGTCTCGGAGAAATCACAGATCATATGATTGAGGATATATTCCTGCGGTGCCAGCCTGACAGCAGCCTGAACCGATGGAGTAAACAGGTCGGTAAGATAACCCTTGAAATAACCCATGAAGATATCTCCTCCATCACCGGAAAGGATCCCGGGCAGGTAGTCCATGTGCTCCTGCAGATGATACAGAATATGTCGTATCCGTTCTCTTGTCCCATGATTCTGCGAAAAGTCATGGGTCTTTTCTTTGCTGAGCTCATCAGAAAAAACGTGTTCAAGATCAATCGTCAATAAGGGGTATGAATCCTTTCTATTATAATTGTTATAATTATTTTGGAAAAACCTGTAACGAATCGAGAGTTCCGGAGTCATATAGACAGAAGACTTGAACAGGAGAATGCTGATGGATATTGAAAAGCTGTATCGGGAATATTTCACGCCGGTGTACCGTTACGCTCTTTCATTGGTGCACGATCCTGACCTGGCCGAGGAGATAACCCAGGAGACCTTCTTCAGGGCACTGCGTAAGATCAATGACTACCGGGGTGAGGCATCGCTGAAAGTATGGCTGTGCCAGATAGCCAAGAACCTGTGCTTTGACACGGCAAAACGGCAGTCCCGGACAACTCCGCTGGCGGCGCGCGAGGATGACGATAGCGCGGGCTACTACGAACTTCCGGCGGGGAGCGGAAGCGATCCCGAGGAGCAGCTTCTGCGAAAGCAGACCGCGATGAAGATCCACCGCGTTTTGCACGACCTGAAGGAGCCGTACAAGGAAGTCTTCCAGCTCAGGACATTCGGCGACCTGAGTTTTGCAGAGATAGGTGAGCTGTTCGGCAAGAGCGAGAGCTGGGCGAGAGTCACCTACTACCGCTCACGAATGATGATCAAGGAGGAACTCGATGAAGATTCAATGTAATATAGCGAAAGACCTGATGCCGCTTTACATAGATGAGGTGCTGTCAGAAGAGAGCAAAGCAGCAGTCGAAGAGCATCTGACAGGGTGCGAGGGCTGCAGGGAATACTACCGCAAAATGCACGATGCAGAGCTGCCCGGAGCAGAGGCCAAAGCCGAAGAAGTTCTCGGCAGGCTTGACGAGGCCGAAAGGCTTAAGAAGCTTAAGAAAAGCATGCTGCTCAAACGGATCAGGACGATCGCCGCTACGGCAGTTGCAGTCGCTCTGATAATTGCCGCAGGGGTCACCCTGATCTTTCACACCCCGAGCTATATCCCTTATGAGGATACCGGGATCCGCATGACGGAGAACGGAGACATGTATGTGGACAAGCCTTATTATGAGTATCGCGGAGAATTCTGGGGCAAGGACGGTGACGGGAACCGCGTTGCGATCTTCTTCCTGACCAGCAGCTATTATTCCAGGAACTGGGAAAAGGTGTCTGAAGATAACAGGCAGCATGTCATGAGATTCCATGCAGCAGAAGATCCGGATGCGGTAGACAAGGTGTATTACCTTCCGGAGAAATACGTGAAAGAGAATAAGCTCCAGGGACTCTTTTCAAAGGACAACACTTTATTCGACCACATCTACAGACAAAGCACAAAGCTGGGTGAAGAGCAGATGCAGGCTGAGATCGATAAGCTGATCGCAGAGATCGAAGGTGAAGCGACAGTTGTCTGGTCCGCTGAATAGCAGAATAATCTGAAAAGCAAAGAGCAGGAAGCACAGCGCTCCCTGCTCTTTTCATAAGAAAACCGGCACTAAGGGCAGCTCCACCCTTATGTGCCGGTCTGCTTTTTATGGATTTGGCTTAATTTGACTTTATCTGGTATCGGCAACGGTTATCACATAGCAGCCTTCAGGCGCTGATCCCTCTGGGATATCCTTCCAGGACATCGCTCCGTTCAGCAAATCTTCCTCTTCAGTCCATTCAGCGCCGCCCATGCTGCCAAGAGCAATCACCCGCTCCTCATCCAGTACGAGCTGATCAACGTATGCGATCGCGAAATAGCCCTCTCCTTCATCGTTATATCTGCTGTCATTTACACTCACGCTGAACGCATTGCCCGTGTCACCGTTAACAGTATGCACTTTTATATCTGTCGCAGGGCCGCCGGTGATGAAAAGATACCCTTCTTTTTCGTTTATTTTCAGGTCATCAAGTTCGGTCCACTTACCATTCTCCGAACGCCACAGCTTCAGAAGAAGGTCTCCTTCGGTATGGAATCTGAACAGCTCACTATTATCGAGCACTTCCTTTGCTTCCGGATCGACCGCAATGATATGGGCGGCCTCATCAGCATCCGGTGTGAACCTGGATATACCCGACTTACTGTAGTCAACGCCGTACTTGACAGCACCACCAAGCCCGCCCCAGGTGAAAATTGCGCCTATGATCAGAAATCCTGCAAGAATCACCGCAGCAACTATGACGAAAGGCTTCCGCTTGTCGCCTTTTCTGAGTACGTCACCGATCGTGTCATACTCTTCGCCTTCCTTCTTATTAGCTCTTATGTCCGCCGGAATCGGAGAGTTTGCGTGCTTTGAATACCTGTTATTCTGCGGAAGAGCGATTCCGCTCAGTGCCGCGAGCATTGTAATTGCCAGGTTGAGCTGCCTTGGGCTGATCTCTTTGGCCTCGGCAAAGCGCTTCCCTTTCTCCTCAGCTTCATATATATCCATGAGATATTTCGACGGATCGATGCCGTCAAAATCTGCAGCATCATTGTCGATCTCATTGCACATTTCTATGGCTGCAGCGGTCCCAGCGGTCCCGTCCTGCTGAGCGCGAAGTCTCGCCACATTACCCGCCAGAACATCACGCAGAGCGGTTTTGCCCTCGATAAGATCCCTGATCTCCGGAACGCCTACGCCCAGCTTCCGAAGCACGATGATCTTCTGGAACAGACTGGCATCTTCATCGCTGTAATCACGATAACCGTTCTCTGTGCGCGCCGGAGTCACGAGTCCCTGATCTTCATAGTATCTTATGGTTGCCCGGGTAACACCCAGCAAGTCTTCAAGCTCATTTATCTTCACGGCTCTTCATCTCCTGTGTGTCTATTGTAAACCGTGATGCAACATCATAGTCAAGGCTTTGCTGCGAGTTTTATACTATTCCTTTGGAGCAGTTCTGTACAGATATAACAGATACCCACCGAGCACTACGACGATAACAATCAGATTCATTATCATTTCAGTACGCGGATCTGATTGTCCTCCTTACCCGTCTTAGCTGCAGGCGCGTGAGTATCAGACGACCACTTTACAGCAGCCACCCGTGAATCATCGCATCGATGATTTTGCCATCTATCCCTCCATCCGGAGTGTCGTAAGTTATGATCAGGTTGTCCCACGGAACGATA
>CAMIWY010000220.1 GCA_946402595.1 uncultured Clostridia bacterium | reverse complement strand
ACATAATAGGACAGAAGCACATCGTAAGGATCCTGCAGAACCAGATCAGGACCGGCACGGTGAGTCAGGCTTATCTGTTCTCCGGTACCCATGGTACGGGCAAGACCAGTACTGCGAGGATCCTGGCCAAAGCAGTCAACTGCATGGAGGGTGAACCGGGAACTCCGGGAGCTGATCTCGGTGAAGGCAGGACCATTCCTTGCGGACACTGCGCCAACTGCGAAGCTATCCGCGAGGGAAGGTTCGTAGACTGCATCGAGCTCGATGCGGCGTCCAACAACGGAGTCGATGACCTGAGGGCCATCATCGAGATGGTAAAGTATCCGCCGACAGTTGGCAGATATAAGGTGTACATCATCGACGAGGTGCACATGCTGAGCCAGGCGGCCGAGAACGCCTTCCTGAAGACTCTCGAGGAACCGCCGGAACATGCCATTTTCATCCTTGCTACTACCGATCCTCAGAAGGTGAGGTCCACTATCAGGTCCAGATGCATGCAGCTCAACTTCAAGAGAGTTACTGAAAGTGAGCTGGCTGCAGGAATGGAGAGGATATGTGCCAAGAGAGGCATCGAAGTGACACAGGATGCTCTTGTGACGATCGCTTCGAGAGCTGACGGCTCGGTAAGAGATGCTCTGAGCATTCTCGAGCAGTGCATCGCTGCCGGAGACAAGAAGCTCGACAGGAACCTCGTGCTCGAATATACAGGAGCTGCAGGAGAGGACTTTTTCCTCGCACTCACAGGTGCAGTCGCATCCGGAGATATAGGCAAAGCTCTTATATACATCGATGAGATCGCAAAGCGCGGCAAGGATGCCAAGCAGATCCTCAAGGACTGGCTGATGCACTACCGCAACCTCATGGTCGTAAAGTATGTCGCCAGGCCGGGAAGGATAATCGGATCCTCTGCAGAGAATGCAGCAAGGCTGAAGGCTCAGGCGGATACCATAGACATCGCTTCAATAGAGGCAGCCATCAGGCTCCTCTCTGAATATATTAATATAGGAAGATATTCTGACAGGCCGAGGATACTCCTTGAGACTGCTGCGGTAAGGATCGCAGGCGGGCTCAGCGGAGCATCATACAGCACACAGCCGCTTACAGCAGGGCAGACGATGTCTGCAGGGCAGGCAGCGAGACCGGCATCATCCGGTGCTGCGGGACAGATGGCAGGCAATGCTGCAAGACAGACTGCGGGTTCTATGGGCAGCTCGGCCGGATATGCGGACAGGTCTCAGACAGCTCCGGCTTCAGGACAGGCAGCTGCAAACAGTGTAAGCGCACCTGAGGACGATGAGCCGCTTGAGATGATAGCACCGGCACCTCGCGAGAAGACGGGGAGCCCGGAGATCATGTGGAACACTGTCGTCGACACCATCGCACGGGAAGACAGAAGTTTTGTCAGTTTTGTCGGAAGACATTCCAGGGGAACTCTGTTTGAATCGGGCGAGCTGGTCGTGACCGTAAGGCCTAACAAGATCAAGCATGCGGAAGACAAGCTCGTGGAAATAACAAGGATCGCAAGAGGCCTGTACGGGCAGGAGGTCTTCGTTACTCTGAAGGCAGGTGACCCTGAAGCGGCAGGCGGCAAGGCAGAGGCGGTGTCCGAGCAGGAGACATCGAAGATCATCGATGAAGATGCTATAGTGAGTGACATTGCAGCTGATGTTGAGAGCCTGTTCGGCATGAAACCTGAGATAACGGGATAGGCGGATGGTACATAAGGCGCCGGACATGATGCCTGTAATATAACGATAACAATCATAATATTATTATTACCAAATAAGGAGATTTTTACACGATGGGAAAAGGAATGAGAGCAGGCAAGAAGCCTAAGAATAAGCCAAGCGGCGGAGACATGCAGAAGCAGCTCAGACAGCTGCAGCAGATGCAGGCTGAGATGGAGCAGACTCAGGCTGAACTTGCTGAAAGAGAGATCACCACTACAGCCGGCGGCGGTGCTATCGAGGTAACCGTAAACGGCAACAAGGAGATCACCAAGCTCGTTATTGATAAGGACGTTGTTGATCCTGATGATGTTGAAATGCTTCAGGACCTGGTAATGGCTGCAGTAAATGAGGCTATGAGACAGGTTGAGGAGCTCGTTGAGTCCGAGATGAACAAGATCACCGGAGGATTCGGCGGAATGGGTATCCCGGGTCTGTAATGAGACAGTATCCGAGACCGTTAAATAAACTAATAAATGAACTGAGCAAGCTTCCGGGCATTGGCGGAAAGACCGCCCAGAGGCTCGCTTTTCATATTCTGAGTCTTTCGGACCGCGAGGCTGAGGCTCTGGCGGAGGCTATTGTCAGCGCCAAGAAGAACCTCAGGTACTGCAGCGAGTGCGGGAACCTTACCGATCAGGACAAGTGCCTGATTTGTTCTGATGCGACAAGAGACAGATCCGTCATCTGTGTGGTTGAGACACCTCAGGATGTCGTAGCCATGGAACGCATCAGAGAGTACAAGGGCCTGTATCACGTGCTGCACGGAGCGATCTCACCTGCCGAGGGGATAGGTCCGAACGACATCAATCTGAAGTCCCTGATCACAAGGCTGCAGGCAAGTGATGAAGTGAAGGAGATCATTATAGCGACCAACCCTAACATCGAGGGCGAGGCGACCGCCATGTATATTTCCAGACTTCTCAAGCCGGCAGGGATCAAGGTGACGAGAATAGCACACGGCATACCTGTAGGCGGGGACCTTGAGTATGCCGATGAAGTCACGCTCCTCAAGGCAATCGAGGGAAGGCGCGAACTGTAAACAAGGGTATATGGGATTCCTTGAGCCGCACATCAGCAGCTGATGTGCAGGCGATGATTCGAAAGAGGAAAGAGGGATCCAGTCATGAAAAAGAAACTGACAATGAAGGAAACGGTCATTGTCGCAAGTACGCTGTTCGGCATGTTCTTCGGTGCCGGCAACCTGATTTTCCCTGTTCATCTCGGACAGATGGCGGGAAGCAATTCATGGCCCGCGATCATAGGATTCGTAATTACAGCAGTAGGCATACCGATCCTTGCGGTCGCTGCGATAGGCAACACGCACAGTGATGACCTGTTGCACCTGTCGGGCAAAGTCTCAGGCTGGTACGGCGTACTGTTCACAACGATACTGTATCTGACGATAGGACCGTTCTTCGCAATACCGAGATGCGCGACGGTTTCGTTCACAACGGGAATCGCGCCGATGATGCGTGAATCCGCATTCAGAGCAGGACAGCTCATCTTCACATTCGTATTCTTCGCGGTAGTGCTGTTCTTCTCACTGAAACCGAGCGGGATCACGACCTGGATCGGACGGATCATCAACCCGGTGTTCCTTGCATTCCTGGCGCTGCTGATAATCGTAGCAATGATCCACCCCGGAGCTGCAGTCGCAGACGTGGCACCGGAAGCGGACTATGTTGACGGGGCGCTGTTCAACGGTTTTGTTGAAGGCTACGGCACGATGGATGCGATTGCCGGACTTGCGTTCGGGATCGTGATAATCGGTGCGGTAAGAGACCTAGGCATCAGCGATGACGGCGATGTCGCAAGGGAAACACTGAAAGCCGGCATATACACCGGAGTTCTGATGACAGTCATATACCTCCTGACCATACTGATGGGAGCTCAGTCCAGGGGACTGTTCGAGACATCAGAC
>CAMIWY010000219.1 GCA_946402595.1 uncultured Clostridia bacterium | reverse complement strand
GGCGCGATACTGTTGTATTTTAGCACGCTAAAGTGCTGATGTAAAGAAGTATCTTGTCTTATATGTTATACATAAAAACTGCAAATCCGGGTTCCCGCTGCTCACGTCCTCGAGATCGCAGCACAGCTGGCAGGCGTTCTCTGCGGAATGTTCGCATCGTGAACCGGACTTGCAGACTTTTGCACATATACCATATAAGCCTGTATTCCTGAGATTGAACCGGAACAGTAATATTCGCAGATCAGATGAGCGCTTTCCGCTTCCACCTGCCTGCTTTGTACACGATCGTTGTCAGTGTGGCGCCGATGAGCCATGTGATCAGCAGCGATACGAACATCATGTAGAACTCGCCGTGAGGATTCTCTGCGGACTTTGTCATGCCCGTCATGAGATATGCGAGCGGAACGCGGATAACGACTGTGGTTATCATTGAGAGCCACATCGGAGCCATTGTATCTCCTGCACCTCTCATCACGCCCTGCAGGCACTGTGTGACTTCCATGGCGATATAACCCACGCCGAGGATCATCATCATATGATAGCTCTGCTCTATGAGCGCATCTGTGTCAGTGAACAGAGCCATGAGGTACCTGCCGAACAGAAGTATGAGCAGCGTTATAACAGCCGATGTCGCCATTGCGACCAGCGTGCCCTTCTTCGCTCCGTTCTCTACTCTGTCGAGTCTGCCGGCTCCGATGTTCTGTCCTGCGAACGTAGTCATGGCAGAGCCGAATGAGAATGCCGGCATCATTACGAATCCGTCGATCCTCATTACGATGACGTTGGTAGCGATGCACATCGCGCCAAAACTGTTGGTAAGAGACTGGACTATGACTATGGACAGAGAGAATATTGCCTGAGTCACGCCCGAAGGCAGTCCGAGCCTCAGAAGTTCACGCAGGTATTTGCGGTCAGGCTTGAGGTATGCTGCCTTCATGTCGAAGCTATCAGTCATCCTCCTCAGTTTGAGGAAAGACAGGAATGCGGATATAGCCTGTGCTATCACTGTAGCAAGTGCGACTCCCGGGACTCCCATGCCGACATAAGCCACGAAGAAAATATCCAGTATTATGTTGAGGAATGTAGCAATTATAAGGTACAGCAGTGCTGATACCGAATCACCGAGCCCCCTCAGGATGCCGCCGAGAATATTGTAAAATGCGCAGCCTGCTATTCCGAGGAACAGTATCCTCAGGTAGTCATCGCACCAGTTTATGATCTCATCCGGCGTATTGAGGAGCTTCAGAAGAGGCATGCTTATCAGAGGCGCAAGCGCCATGACGATCAGTGATGAAACGAATGTCATGGTGATGCTGCACCCTATCGACTTGGACAGAGACAGTCTCTGCCTTGCGCCGAAATACTGCGATACCATGATTCCCGCTCCTACAGATATACCTATGAAGAGCACCAGCAGCAGGTTGACGATCGGCCCCGCACTTCCTACAGCAGCAAGTGCGTTGTCTCCGATGTATTTGCCTACGACAATACTGTCGACAGTGTTGTAAAGCTGCTGGAAAACATTGCCGATCAGCATAGGTATCATGAATTTTACTATCTGCCGGACGGGGCTTCCCACCGTCATGTCGACAGGTTCAAATAATTTCTTCCACATCTTATCCTTCGTAGTGTGCGGCTACATCCTTAAGGTAGTCTATGATAGGCAGGTGCTGCGGACATACTCCCTCGCACTGGCCGCATCCGATGCAGTCGCTTGCCTTTCCGAATTTTTCATTCAGTTTCTCGTAATTAGTAAAGTTGATCGTCCAGCCCTTCTCCTCAAGATCTTCTCTCATGTCTTCATTATATATAGAGAAGTACTCAGGGATGCATATCTTCATAGGGCAGCCCTCTGTGCAGTAATGGCATGCTGTGCACGGTACCGCGATCTGGCTGTTGATGACATCTGCGACTCTGAAGCAGACTTCCTGCTCCTCTTCCGTGAGCGGCCTGAAGTCTTCCATGTAGCCGAGGTTGTCCTGCATCTGCTCCGTGCTGCTCATTCCTGACAGTACGACCATGACGCCCGGCTGGCTGGCTGCGAATCTTACAGCCCAGCTCGGAACAGACATCTCCGGGTCCAGTTCAGCGAACATCTTCTCTGCCTCTTCAGGCACCTTTGCCAGCGTTCCGCCCTTGACAGGCTCCATAACTATGACCGGCTTGCCGTGCTTATTGGCGACTTCCAGTACCTTGCGGCTCTGGATCCACTGTGACTCCCAGTCAAGATAGTTGAGCTGGATCTGCACGAACTCCATCTCAGGATGCTTAGTCAGTATCTCGTCCAGGAGCTCCGGTGTATCGTGGAATGAGAATCCGGCATGCTTCACAAGACCCTGCGCCTTCTTGTCCAGGAGCCATCCGAACGCGTCAAACTCCTCATACTTAGGCAGCATTGCAGCCTCGATGCCGTGCAGGAGGTAGTAGTCAAAATATCCTGCGCCCGTCTTCTCAAGCTGTCTTGCGAATACATTGTCCATGTCCTCACGCGAATTGAAGAATCCCGCATGCAGCTTGGTCGCCAGTGTATAGCTCGATCTGTCATAACGCGATGTCAGCACTTCCTTAGCACAGTCCTCGCTTGCGAACCCGTTGTACATCCAGGCTGTGTCAAAATATGTGAAGCCCTTTTCCATGAAAAGGTCCACCATTTTCTTTACCTGTTCGATATCTATGTCGGCAGCATCCGCAGGGTCATTCTGCGGCAGTCTCATAAGGCCGAATCCGAGTTTCTTTTCCGGTCTGAAGTCCATATCTTTCTCCTGTTTTCTCTCAATCTCTACATAATACTCAGCATTTATTTTTTGCACACGGGGCAGTTTTTAGCCACATCTGCCCATAATCCGCAATATTATACTACAAGGTTTTCCAATCTGCCACATTAATAAAAAAAAGACACGATCCGCTTTCCGGCAGACCGTGCCATGATGCTTATTCAGTTATTTCTGCTCCCCTGCAGGACCGCTCTGTTTCTCCTGTTCCCGGTTCTTCCTGATTATTATTATAAGGTTGTTAAGGTCGAGCATGGATGTATATCTTACCTCCTCAGCTCCGACGATATAGTTCACCTGTACCTGTACGTTGTATGCCTGAAGGCCGATAGCCTCATTGCCCTTTTTTGATCCGCTGTTACTTTTCGCACTTTTCCCACAGACGTTTCACAGCGGCCTCATATGATGCCGGATCCGTTCTGTAGTTGACAGCATGCCCTGCTCCTTTAATAATAAGGAGCTCCTTGTCCCCTTCGAATGCTTCATAATTCCTGTAGGACATCTTCGTCGGAACGAAGTCGTCCTCGCTGCCGTGCACGAAGAGGACCGGCAGGTCACAGTTCCTGAGAGCATCGATCGTTGAATATGAGATGTCTCTTTCTCCGGTCCTGAGAGCGAACTTGACCTTGATCATGAGATCCAGAAGCCTGCCGTACGGCAGATGCATGTTCTTGTGCAGAAGATATGTCCAGATATCCTTCGGCGAAGTGAACCCGCAGTCTGCTATGATGCCTTTTACGTTCTCAGGGAGATCCATGCCTGCTGTCATCATAACAGTTGCAGACCCCATTGAGACACCGTAGATGTATACCGGCAGGTCCTGGGATGTCTTCTCACTGATCCACTTTATCCATTCCAGGCAGTCATATCTTTCAAGAAGTGAAAAGCCCA
>CAMIWY010000218.1 GCA_946402595.1 uncultured Clostridia bacterium | reverse complement strand
GGGAGTTCTGCGAGAAGATGAATGCAGACATGGTCATGATGTGGGAGCACATGTCGTGCAAAGCGCTCGACGGTCTCCACGGAATGTTCGAGGAGCAGGGAAGAGAAAGAGGCATCCACGTCGTATGGGTATGCCACGACCTCTGTGACCCGCGTGTATACACACGTCAGGCTATCCGCGATGAGTTCAGCCAGTACATGAGAACTGTAATGCGCGAGGAGCCTATCGATCCGACGATCGAGAATATTCCGGATGAGAACATGTGGTAATGCCATTTCCGGAAAAAGTCCCGGCCCGCATGATGCGGAGCCGGGATTTTTTAGTATTGCAGAGGCCGGGAGGGCAGGGACATACCTGCATCTGCACATGTTTCCGTGAATGAGAAATGAATGGACAATGCGCATTCGAAAGGGTAAATTATAGAATATAAAAAACTAAGCACAGAGACCGGGACAGAACAATGAAAAGCGTAGAGATAAGACCTTCAGCGGGCGAATATGAAAAGGGCAGACACTTCATACTGGACAGACTGAAAGAAAGCAGCATCCCGAAGACGATGATCGCGGAGACGATGCTTGTTTATGAAGCGCTCTATCACAATCTTACCGGGCTGACGGACAGCGGGGATACGGTGCTGAAGCTCAATGTTAGCAGCAGCTTCGGAGATGTAAGGATCTCTATAGGATTCGAAGGTCCCATGTTCGACCCTCTCGATGACAGAGGTGATGCGCTTTCACCGGAGAACCGCATCCTAAGTGCGTACGCGGACAAGATAGGGCACAGCTACCATTCCGGGTACAACAGGATAAGTATTTCCGTAAGGCGGAGTTACCGCCAGGTGATGATGAGCTGCTTCATAGCGATCCTGCTTGGCATTGCGGCATATGCTCTGCTGCATCTTGCTGCAGCGGAGAAGTACGATGAGTTCCTGCTGCATGAGATCGTCTTTCCGCTTGAAACGGTTTTCACCAACGCGATCCTTATGATAGGCGCGACGGTCACGTTCATGTCGCTGATCAAGAACCTTACCGACGTGTATATACTGTCAGAGCGCGACTCCGGGATAAGGCGGATCCAGTACAGCACTCTTTCGACATCAGTTATTGCGGTGCTGCTGGCCATAGTGTCGGCAGAGATAATCAAGGCAATCTACACTGTAACAGGAATGGCTGAGGAGCTGACTGTCACGGGAAATGAAAAGGTTTCCTTTTCGGAATTCATTTCATCCCTTGTGCCGCCGAGCATTTTCGAGCCGTTCGTGACTATCTCACCGCTGCCGCTTATCATACTGGCAGCGCTGTTCACCTATGCGTTCTGCTCTGTCGGCAAATATTTTGACACGCTTAAAACAGCGGTCGATGCCGGTTATGTGCTGTGCTCGAGAGTACTGAGCGTCATAATGTCCACGCTGCCGTTTTTCGTCTTTACAGCTATAATGGACCTGCTGCTTTCGTATGGAGTCGATGGACTGATCAACCAGCTCGTGCTGTTCCTGATAGTGTGTATCAGCCTGGTAGTGATGGCAGCCTTCTATGCTGTCAGACTGAAAGCTGGCGGGATAAAGGTGATCCCGTTCGTCAGGGATCTGATACCGCTCATAAACGAGAACTTCAGGATCAATTCCGTTATCGATGCGGTCCCGTTCAATATTAGATACTGCGCAAGAACCTATAAAATCGACAGAAAGAAACTGGAGAGTTTCCTGCCGGTCCTGGCACAGATCAATCTCGACGGGAACTGCTATATGCTGACGATCATCACGCTCACCCTGATCTTCGGGAGCGGAACCAACATCTCGTTCCTCTGGATCGCAGCTATCGGGGCACTGGTGCTGTTCCTGTCACTGGGTGCGCCTAACCAGCCGGGATCATGCATCATCGGTATGGTCATCATATTCAATTTCTTCCTTGTAACAGAACTGCTGCCTCTGGCGATACTTGCGGAGGTGTTCTTCGGCGGTCTTCTCAATATTATCAACGTCATCGGAGATATAGTGACAGTTGCCACAACGAAAGAACGCTGAGCAGAAGATTCCCGGAAAAGCATTTGAACAAAAAAGCCCGCGGCAGTCTGCCGCGGGCATATTGCTGTGAGAAGAATTACTTCTTAGCCAGTGATGCTACGAACGCATCAAATGCTGCGATATCTTCATCAGTCAGAGAAACTGCATCCGCCTTGAGGCCGTTCTCATCATAAGCATCTGTGCCCATATGGACTTCATACAGAACGCCATCAACCATGACACCTGCCGAAACTGAGTAATACTTTCCGTCTTCGTCCGGTGATTTGTCAATGTAGCCGTCGTTTCCGGCTATAGTGGCAGCCTCTGCCCATTCAGCGTTCTGCTTGAACATTTCTTCCACTGACTTCGGGGCATCCTCACCGTCCCATGACCATTGCGCGAAATCCTCTTCAGTAGTTCTGTTGATATTCATAGATACTTCACCCTTCTCGAAGGATACGTAGCTCTCATCTACACTTACAAGCTCGAAGCCCTCAGGAGCTGTGAATGAAAGATCTCCGACAGAATCTGCTTTAAGGCTCTGCTTCTTCAGAGATTCTCCGTCGCCCGGCTTTGCACTTGCAATAACGCCGTCAAGAACAGCTTCTTCGTCACCCGTCAGAGCAACAGCATCATCCTTAAGCTCACCTTTATCATCATAGTTGTCGGTATTACTCATACCGATGCTGTAGATGACATCCTCAGTCATCCAGGACGCACTCTTATATGCGTAACCGCCGGAGATCTTACGTGAGACAAGAAGTCCATCTGTATCGCAGACTGTGATATCTTTCTGCTCCAGGTCATATTTCTTGATGTCCTCATCTGATGCCCTGTAATTCTTGTCAAAATATTCCTGAACGGTCAGACTGCTGTCCTCATCCTCAAAGGAGCTGATATCCTCCTGATCCATTGCGCTGACATGCAGGGCCACCGGCGAGTCTTCCGTCTTGTACGAAACAAAATTCTCTCCGACGCTCTCGACTGTCCAGCCGTCAGGCACTGCGAATACAATACCTCTAAGTCCTGCATTAGGTTCAGCTGCCTCTGCCGGTTCTGATGAGCCTCCTCCGCCGCCGCAGGCAGTCAGGCTGACGATCATGGCCAGCGACACAAATAATGCCAGTAAAGTTTTTTTCATTGTTGCCTCCTTACAAATCTTACAGTTCCCCCGTATTAAAACTGTGAAAATCTCAGGATCCCAATTTATCCACTGAGTTATTTGTTAAAAAAAGAAAGCTCAGCAAAAGCTAAGCCTCCTGAGAATTTCTGATGAGTGAAAGAGCCTGCTCAATGAGGTCGTTACTCTCGCCGAGCTTGTCTACAGCCTGATGTATCAGATCCTCGGCAACGTCATCAAAACAGTGCGCGAGATCGTGCAGCTCCTCTGCATGATGACGGTTGTGACTGAGCATGTAAGTGAGCAGGGCCAGAGCCTCTTCCGGAGAGGATGCGCCTGCGTGGGAATGTGTGTGCGGGTGGTTGTGATCGTGCATTTTGCCCTCCTGTTTCTGTACAGAACAATAGTTAACCAATTGTCAACGCTGGTGGGAATCTGTAGTGGTTATTGTACAGCTGGTCACTATAAATTGTGTTTTTTCTCAACTTATTATCCCCATGTGGGGGATTCTGAACAAGTGGAAAATCATGTTTAAAATAAATACATGAAATGGC
>CAMIWY010000217.1 GCA_946402595.1 uncultured Clostridia bacterium | reverse complement strand
TACCAGTAGGTCGGTAGTACCGGCGCGGGGGTTCAAATCCCCCTCTCTCCGCCATCAGAGAGTCGTTCAATGAACGGCTCTTTTGCTTTGTAAGGGTTGAAAAGACTGGGTTTGAAAGATTTGTGCAATAAGATTTTCAGCTGTGCAGATGTATCCAGAATTTGGATACACTCAGACGCTTCTGGATACACCTGCGATAATTGTGATCAGGCTAGTGCTCTTACGAAGTTGTTATACTTCTCAACCTCATCACTTCTGTCGAAATAGTAATTGTTTAAAGTAGTTCTTTCATCCATATGACCTGCAATCTGCCTCGAAGTATTAAGATTGAGTCCTCCATCGATCATAGTCGATATCATAGTCTTCCTGACTTTGTGGATACTCTTTTCTTCTATTTCAAGCTCCCTGCAGTAGGTAGTGATAGCCTTCTGGATAGCAGTATAGGTGTTGAGAGGTTTTTCATGAGGACAGAAGATATATCCGTCAGTTCCCATTCCGAGCTCTTCTCTCTTTGTCCTGATCTCAGAAATAATTGCTTTAGCATCAGGGGTCAGAGGCACCTGTCTGTCTCCAAAGGTTCCCTTGGTACCGTCTATTACTTCACCTGTGGGATACCTGAGCATACGTTGAACGGTCAGGGTGTTGCCTTCAATGTCACTGAACTTCAGTGCAGATAATTCGCTTATCCTCAGCCCTGTGTAAAACATGAATACTATGCCGAGGGGGACAAAGCGCTGGACGTAGTTGCGTCCGCCTTCATATACATCCCATGCGTGCTTGATTATCAACTGCTCCTCAGTCTTATTGAATACTTGAGTGTGATCGGCTTTTTTACGCTCGGGTGTCAGCACTCTTTTCTTGTCAACTTTGACCTTCAGAAACTCATTCGATTTAACGATCTCTGAGTCGACTGCGAACTCCAGCATCTGACGGATTATCAGAGAGAAATTGCCATACTGGTGATTCCCCATATTGTACTTCCGGATCATCTCATGGACCCAAGTGTCGAGCTCAAGCTTAGTGAGCTTTGTGATAGGTCTTTTGATGATAGGGGAGTCTTTGTAGTATCTGTTCCAGTCTTTCTGGACGCGTATGACTGTTGACTCAACAACATGCAATCTCTTATATTCTATCCATAGTGGATACAGATCTTCGAGAGTACATGCTTCTTTAGCAAGATCTTTATCATGCGAGACATAATGCTCACATATCATATCAACCAGATCATCTCTGTTTGACTTTACTATGAGCCTGCGACCTTCTTTCTTGCTCTCATCAGGCAGGTGAGAACGCCATCTGCCATCTTTGCCTTGATAAATTGTGTATGGATGTTTTTCTAGGATTTTCTCCTTCCTGGACTTTCTCATATCGTTTTCGACGTCCCTCAGGTCGATGGTACCATTTTGAGAGATATACGACAAGATTTCGTCCGGAGTAAAATGCATCTCAGGGAGATGCGTGTCGGTCGTGACAGCCGTGACAGTGTTAGCGGGAGTTGTCCTCCTTGCTGTCACAGCCGTCACAGCTGTCACAGATTTCAAAGGACAGTATTCTGCCATCAGCATGTGTCCTGCTGTAGCTGTATGCTATCCCTTCATACAGCAGGAGGCTGCTCTTGTACTGATTGACATATTTTGTAATGACATTGGTGCCGACCGACTGATAACCAAGTTCATTAAGCAATTCAGTAGCTGAACTCTTCCATATCCTGTGTCTTTGAGAGATAAAAATATACTGCATGATTATACCTATCCTTTCTCATTCAAAAAAGGCCCCCTTAGAAGGGAACCCCCGATAATAATGTTTTTAACGTTCTTCTCTGTCTCTGTGATCCTTTCGAAGGGTCTTAATATGATCACCGCGGCAGTGTTCAAGTTCGGTTTTTATGTCATCACGGACCTGGGTACTACGCTCCAGTGTGAAATCAGCAGTCCGTATATCCTTGCGCAGTTTACTGATCTTTGCAGTTAATCCGTCTCTTTCAGCCTTCAATTGTTCTATCTGATCAGGATCAGATGCACGCCTCAGTTTATTTCTTACCTTGTTTCTGGCTTCGGAAAGCTCTTCCATTTTATGTTCTGAATCAGTTATGAAAGCGCTCACATCTTCATCCGTTCTGAGACGTTCCCGTGCCATAAGTCTCGCGCAGGCTGAGTATTTATCACACATACGCCCGGCTTCACGCATCTCATGTGAGAGCGGCTTGTGTTTTTTCTTCGGGCGGTAACCGAGAAGATACAGATAGTGAAGATAAAGTCCGTATAGGCCTCCAATCTTTCGTGCAGTTCTTTTCGTCCCATGGACAGGGATGCGTTTATGCTTTGGAGGTTTCATGGTCATACGAAGCTTTTCGCGATTAGCTGCTACAGTTTCGTAATGATTTTCATCTACTCTCTGAGCGATCCTGTCGAGCTCATAATCCTCACCAAGCCGGTACAGTCTTACAGCTTTCTGTGAATTTACAGACCTGATAGTCGGATATTTCCTTGAGTAGCTGTAGCTGATGATATATCCCTGCTGCTTCATCAGACTGATGAAAGTGGGGAAATTGGTACTGAGTGCAACAGCATTATCTATTGCTTCACGCATCAGATTGTATCTGGTGGGCTCACCGTTCTTCTCGGCAAAGTATATCTGCCTCGGAGTTTTCCCACGCGGCTTTTCTATAACAGAAAGGCCTTCCTCACGGCATATCTCATCAGATAATCTGCGGAGCCTGCTGTATGCAGCTTTATTGTCATTGAATTTCTTCCCATCTATGAACGAGACAGAACAACATACCAGGTGGTTGTGCAGGTGATCACGATCCAGATGGGTAGCGACCAGCACCTGATACTTGTCTCCCCACATCCTGCGTGCGAGCTCGACCCCGAGCTGATGACATTGCTCAGGAGTTACTTCACCTGGCTTGAATGACTGATAACAGTGATAGGCGACATTACCGCCGGTCTTCCCGAAGAGAGTCTGCGTGTTGATCATCTCCTCAAGAGCTGTATCAGCAGAGCAATTCACTCCAGTTACATAACATGCTTTTTCAGATCCTGCTGTAGTATCTGAGGTCGTTTTGTCTCCATTCATTGCGTACCTGATGACTGAGGCAAGATCATCTTCTGATGTTTTTTCAGGATTGGATGCATAATCAACGACACGTTTAAGGCTGTCTCTGACGGGCCATATCTTAGTCGTTGCCATCCGTGTTCACCTCCGGCTTTGGGTAAATATGCCTCATAAGCTGCAAAGTTTCGACCATTATTCTGAGCAGATCTGCATAAATATCATCACAGAATTTCTGCGTTACTGGATCAGAAGATCGTCTTTTCATGTCGCTTACGGCTCCGATCACTTCGTTGATCCTGAGAAAACTCTCTTCGATCTCTTTCGCAGGAAGCTCTTTCGGTACGACTTTCATTGCTATCTGCCTGAGGTATTCTGAGACGCTCAGGCGACTCTTTTTTGCATTGCGTTCTATCTTTTTCTTTTCTTCCGGGGTCACTCTGATGTTGATCCCGAGGTTTCTCTGTCTGTTTGCCATATAAATTTTCCTTTCCTAAGACATTTTTTTTCATACATGATTCTTTTGTAATAACTGATAGGGGTTGCAGGGGCAGGAGCCCCTCCCGGTATTGCCACATGTGGCAGTGCCGCGGCTATTATCACGGGCGGAGTCTCCGGCTGGC
>CAMIWY010000216.1 GCA_946402595.1 uncultured Clostridia bacterium | reverse complement strand
GAAGACATGGAGAAGCCGCTTCCGATGGACCGCCTCCTGTGCGGAGATGTCGGATACGGAAAGACAGAAGTTGCTGCAAGGGCCATCTTCAAGTGCGTTTCGGAAGGAAAGCAGGCAGCGCTGCTCGCACCTACGACACTTCTCGTCAATCAGCACTATCACAATCTGAAAGAGCGTTTTGCACACTTCCCGTTCGAGATACAGGAGCTGTCGAGGTTCAGAAGCGCACAGGCGCAGAAGAGGACGGCCAAAGCAGTAAAGGGCGGTGAGGTCGACCTCATCATAGGCACGCACAGGCTGCTTTCGGACGATGTGAAGTTCAGGGACCTCGGGCTGCTGGTCATCGATGAGGAGCAGAGGTTCGGCGTGCGCCACAAGGAGAAGCTCAAGCAGCTCAAGCAGAGCGTAGATGTTCTGACTTTGTCGGCGACACCGATACCGAGGACTCTGAACATGTCCCTCACGGGCATCAAGGATATCAGCATCATAGACGAGCCGCCGGGGGACAGGCTCCCGGTACACACGTACGTGACTCCTTACGAGGATGAGATACTGCGCAATGCGATCGAGCGCGAGCTGGCGCGCGGCGGGCAGGTCTTTGTTGTAAACAACAGGATCACGGGGCTCAATCAGATAAGGGAGACGATCGAGCGCCTCGTGCCGGATGCGGTCACGGCGGTGGGCCATGGCCGGATGAGCGAGGAGACACTCGAGAACACGATGCTTGATTTTGTCGAAGGCAGGACCAACGTCCTCATAGCGACCACGATCATCGAGAACGGCATCGATATACCGAACGCCAACACCATGATAATCCTCAACGCCGACAGATTCGGGCTGGCGCAGCTGTACCAGCTGAGAGGAAGAGTCGGCAGGTCACACAGGCTCGCTTACGCGTACCTCATGTATCAGCCGGGCAAAGTCCTGACGGAGATCGCGCGCAAAAGGCTCACGGCCATCCGCGAGTTCACGGAGTTCGGCGCGGGCTTCAAGCTGGCGATGAGAGATCTCGAGCTGAGAGGCGCGGGCAACATGCTCGGCGAGGCCCAGAGCGGGCACATCGAGAGCATAGGATACGAGCTGTACTGCAAGGAGATAGACCGTGCAGTAAGGAGGCTCAAGGGAGAGGTCGTCACAGACCAGCGGTCGGATATCACGATCGACTTATAGGTCCAGGCTTCGGTGCCTGAGTCATATATAACGGATGAAACACTGAGGCTGCAGGCATACAGGAAGATAGCCGGCATCTCTTGCAGAGAGGATGCCGAAGACCTTGCGGACGAGCTGACCGACAGATACGGAGATGTGCCGCAGGATACCATGAATCTTCTCAAGGTGGCTGAGGTCAGGGCCCATGCAGAAATCGCCGGAGTATCGATGATCACAAGACGCGGCCCGCGCATCGAGGTGAAGTTCGCAGAGAACACAAGGTTCAGCGCCTACGCCGCAGTCATGACCAAGGCAGAGTTCGGCGATGCGCTGACCATCATGAGCGGGCGGACATCAGGCCTGAGCCTCTACGCAGGCAACCAGCTGCACACCAGGTCAGTAAGCAGGCAGGCTGCAGCAGCCGAAGCCGACCTCGACAAAGTCCTCGCCCTCATGAGGACCCTGAGGTACGCTATCGACGCAGAGGCCACTGTACAGGAATGATGACAATGAGAACCGTCCCCGTTGTCAGAATATTGACACAATCTTCATTTGACATAAGGATTGAAGTATAATATATAAGTTAGAGTTCTGAGCAGTTCCGGCTGCCCGGAATACACATATCATGACTAAGGTCAGAATGACTTAAGGATAAACAGGGAGGTCCATATGCTTTTTAAGAACATCGGGCTTGTAGATGAGAACTTCGCTTACCGCGAAGGTATGTATGTAGGGACAATTGGCGACAGGATCGCTTACATCGGTGAGACTGAGCCGGGCGAAGTGGCGCCTGCTCCTTATGCAGATGCATCCTCGGGCGATGCTGACGCAAGGGAGAAGAAGGCGGAACTCATGGCTGAGCTCATCAGCAAAGGCGAGGCCTATGACGTTGATACGGACAAAGTGTTCGATTATACTGTCAGCGCAGATCCGCGCAGTGCCGGAGAGACAGGAGCATGCTGCGGCAGGTCCTATGCCGCGGGCGAGATACATCCGGTATACGGCGAGGTATATGATGGTACGGGCAAAATCCTCATGCCTGCTTTCTATAACGCGCACGGTCATTCCCCGATGTGCCTCATGAGAGGATACGGAGAGAATCTCCCGCTCGCCAGATGGCTCAACGAGAAGATATTCCCGTTCGAGGATAAGCTGGACAGCAATGCAGTATACTGGGCAACGCTTCTTACTATGGCAGAGTCCATGCAGTTCGGTATCGTATCGACAAGTGACATGTACTACTTCACTGATGACATGGTCAGAGCCATAGCTGTCAGCGGCATGAAGTCCAATATCTCAAGGTCAGTCGTCAGCCTCGGGTGTGAGCGCCTCGAGGACTGCGTCGGATATAAGGAGATGCGCGACGCCATATTCATGTACGACGGATTCGCAGACGGAAGGATCCAGGTCGAGGCATGTCCTCATGCAGAGTATACCAACAGCGAGATGTTCCTCAGGGCGATCGCTGACAGCGCCAAAGAATTCGGAACACGCATGCATGTCCATGTATCGGAGACCAAGAGCGAGACAGACGAATGCGTCGGACGCCACGGCAAAACACCGGTAGAATTCCTCGCAGAATGCGGAGTGTTCGACGTGCCTGCCAATGCAGCTCACTGCGTATGGCTTACAGATAACGACAGAGATATCCTTGCAGCCAAGGGTGTCTCCGTATCCAGCAACCCTGTCAGCAACATGAAGCTCGCAAGCGGAATGTGCGACGTTCCGGCTCTTTATGCCAAGGGCATCAATGTAGCAATCGGTACCGACAGCGTAGCGAGCAACAACAGCCTCAACTTCTTTGAGGAGATGAAGATATTCGCTCTGACAGGCAAGGTAAAGAGCATGGACGCTGCCGCAATGACACCTGAGCAGGTGCTGAGAAGTGCGACAAGAGCAGGCGCTCTGGCACAGGGCAGAGAAGACGCGGGTCTTGTGAAGGAAGGCTTCAAGGCAGACCTCATCGTGGTCGATGCTTCTCAGCCTCACATGACACCGGCATATGATATGCTCAACAACCTCATATACTCAGCAGACGGAAAGGACGTAGTCCTCACCATGTGCGACGGCGATGTCCTGTACAGGAACGGCGCTTTCATGACCCTCGACATCGAGAGAGTCAGAGCCGAAGCAGACGCCGCCATGAAAAAGATACTGTCACAGGTTAATTAATGGATAAAGATAATCAGAACGTTAACAACAATAAGAATACTATTTCACAATACGGGGACGACACGGCTCCTGCTGAGAGCAGCTCTTCGCGTGCTGCAAGCACTCTGATGAAAGGTGCTACAATACTGGCAATAGCAGGTATCGTCAGCAAGATATTCGGAGCGGTATTCCGGATACCTCTTACCAACATGATCGGGGCCGAGGGGCAGTCGTACTATGGCGCAGCATATCCTGTGTACCAGTTTTTCTATGTCATTGCTACAGCGGGATTTCCGGTAGCGATATCAAGGATGGTATCAGAGAGGATAGCTGTCGGCGACCATATCAATGCACATAAGTCATTCAGCCTCGCACTCAAGGTCACATCGGTCATAAGC
>CAMIWY010000215.1 GCA_946402595.1 uncultured Clostridia bacterium | reverse complement strand
TGGTGAAGGTGTGCATGCAGGACCAGATGTTCTATGAGGAGTCCGGCGGCGGAGTAACACTCTCAGGCGGCGAGGTCATGGCAATGGACACTGAATACATCCAGGGCGTTGTCAAGGCACTGCACCGTGAAGGCGTGGACGTTACCATAGATACATGCGGACAGGCTCCATGGTCCAGTTATGAAGCTATCATGCCTTATGTACACACCTGGCTCTATGACGTCAAGGTTATGGACGAGGAAAAGCATAAGAAGTACATCGGCATGAGCAACAAGGTGATCCTGGACAACCTCAGGGGCCTTGCAAAAGGCGGCGCGAGGATCTACATCCGTATACCGACTGTGAAAGAGGTAAACGGTGACCACGAGTCCATGCAGGAGATCATCGACTTCCTCAAGGAGAACGATGTAAGACCGCCTCAGGTCAACCTGCTGCCTTACCACAGCACAGGATCACACAAGTACGGAAAACTCGGACGCGAGTATCTCGCTGAAGAAATGACAACACCGACTGACGAAGAGATGCAGTCGTTCGTAAAACAGTGGAATGATGCCGGTTTTGCCAATGTAAAGATCGGCGGTTAGGAGAAAAAGCGGAGGATCAAAATGGAAGAACGCGGAATGAATGCAAGGATCAAGGCTCTCAGAAAAGTAAGCATGGAGACACAGCCGCACATCGATCTCGAAAGAGCTCTCATCGAGACTGAAGTCTATAAGGAATGGGAAGACAAGGTATCCCTTCCTGTTCTCAGAGCACTTGTACTCAAAGAGTACTTCAGCAAGAAGACACTTTACCTCGGAGAAGGCGAACTGATCGTAGGCGAAAAGGGTAAGGATCCACAGTCCTCACCGACATTCCCTGAGCTCACATGCCATACCCTTGAGGACATGCACATCATGAACGACAGAAAGGTCGTTAACTATTCCGTTACTGAGCAGGATCTCAAGGACCAGGAAGAGATCATTATCCCTTACTGGAAGGGCAAGTCGATGAGAGACAAGCTGCTCTCAAGCATGACACAGGAGTGGAGAGACTGCTATGCAGCAGGTATGTTCACAGAGTTCATGGAGCAGAGAGGTCCAGGACACACATGCGGCGGCAAGAACGTATTCACAAAGGGATACGCTGAGTATAAGGAAGAGATCCAGGAAGCAATCAGAAATCTGGACTTCATGAACGATCCTGAAGCTCTTGAGAAGAAGGACGAGCTTGAAGCAATGATGATCGACTGCGATGCAGTAATGATCCTCGGCCAGAGATATCATGACCTCATCAAGGAGGAGGCTGCAAAGTGCACAGACCCTGTCCGCAAGGCAGAGCTTGAGCAGATGGCAGCTAACCTCGAGGTAGTTCCTGCACACAAGCCGCAGACATTCTGGCAGGCGATTCAGCTGTACTGGTTCACACACCTTGCAGTTACTACAGAGCTGAACCCTTGGGACGCATTCAGCCCGGGAAGACTCGACCAGCACCTCATCCCTTACTATGAGAAGGACGTTGAGGACGGCATCCTCGATGACGAGAGAGCTCTCGAACTCCTCGAGTGCCTCTGGGTCAAGTTCAACAACCAGCCTGCACCTGTAAAGGTAGGCGTTACTCTCAAGGAGAGCGGCACATACACTGACTTCGCAAACATCAACACCGGCGGAATCAAGGAAGACGGCACCAACGGCGTCAACGCTGTCAGCTATCTGATCCTTGACTGCATGGACGAGATGAAGCTCGTTCAGCCTAACTCCAACGTTCAGATCAGCAAGAAGACTCCGCAGAGATTCCTCAAGAGAGCCTGCGAGATCTCAAGAAAGGGCTGGGGCCAGCCGGCATTCTACAACACAGACGAGATCGTTCAGGAGCTCCTCAATGCAGGCAAAACTCTTGATGACGCAAGACAGGGCGGTTCATCCGGATGTGTTGAGACAGGTTCATGGGGCAACGAGGCATACATCCTGACAGGATACCTCAACATCCCTAAGATCTTCCAGCTCACACTGTACAACGGATTCGACAATCAGTCCGGAATGCAGCTCGGACTCGAGACAGGATATGCAAAGGACTTCAAGAGCTACGATGAGCTGTGGGAGGCATTCAAGAAGCAGCTCCACCACATGGTAGACGTCAAGGTCCGCGGAAACAATGTAATTGAGAAGCTTTACGCTAACTACATGCCTGCACCATGCCTGTCGATCGTAACCAACGACTGCATCAAGAAGGGCAAGGACTATAACAACGGCGGAGCAAGATACAACACAAGATACATCCAGGGTGTAGGTATCGGAACTATCACAGACTGTCTGTCAGCTATCAAGTACAACGTATTTGATAACCACAACTTCACAATGGAAGAGCTGATCCAGGCTATGGATGACAACTTCGTTGGCCACGAAGAGATCTTCAACATGGTCACGAACAAGACTCCTAAGTACGGAAACGATGACGACTATGCTGATGACATCATGCAGGATGTATTCAAGCAGTACAGAGACGAGGTAACAGGACGTCCTACAATGAGCGGCGGACAGTATCACGTAGACATGCTGCCTACAACATGCCACATCTACTTCGGCGAGGTCATCGGAGCTACAGCAAACGGCAGACTTGCAAACAAGCCTGTATCTGAGGGCATCTCACCTGAGAAGTTCGCTGATACAAACGGACCTACAGCTGTTATCAAGTCCTGCGCTAAGATGGACCACTGCTCAACAGGCGGAACTCTTCTGAACCAGAAGTTCACACCGAGTGCTATCGCAGGTGAGACCGGCCTTGACAACCTGGCAAGCCTTATCAGATCATACTTTGCAATGGATGGTCACCACATCCAGTTCAACGTATTCGATAAGGAGACTCTGCTCAAGGCACAGCAGAACCCTGACGACTACAAGGATCTGATCGTCCGTGTTGCAGGATACTCTGATTACTTCAGGAATCTGGACAAAGAGCTGCAGGATGAGATCATCAACAGAACAGCTCAGAGCTTCTAGTATTCTTTAAAGCAAAGCGATAATAAATACGCCCTTCGGTCGAGTCCTCGGAAGCTGCGCTTCCTGCGGGATTCTCCCTCAGGGCGTTTTATTATCGCTTTTCAAATAAAGGAATATCAGAAGCTATTCACGAACCGGGGATTCTCGCACGGGCATGTTTTTGTTTTCGCTCTGTTTTGTAATAAAAGAAAACGAGAAGTTCTTCACAATGCTGTTTTTAAGGTTGGCTTAAGGTTCGGGTCCTAACATAACTCTCCTGGTCTTCTCGCATAAGCGGCGGATTATCGACTTGTTTTTATTCGCAGATTTTGCACTCGCGCTACACAAATAGCACAAAATGTATGTTATACTTTGTCTAAGATGATACAAGGGGTTCGTATAAGCTCTGGTGTCATTAAATATACAGTATAAGGAGGATCCGATTATGAAGATTCAGATTTCAGCTAAGAATTATCCTATGAGTGACAAGCTCGGTAACTATATCGAGAAGAAGCTTGGCAAGCTTGACAAGTATTTCAATGAGGATGTCACTGCTAATGTAGTAGTATCCAAGCTCAGAGAGACTCCGAAGTTTGAGGCTACGATCAACGCAAAGCAGGCAGTATTCAGAGCTGAGATGGTCAATGACAGTATCTATGATGCTGTTGACATGGCAACGGATAAACTCGCTAACCAGATGTCCAAGCTTAAGGGTAAGCTTGAGGCAAGATATAAAGACAA
>CAMIWY010000214.1 GCA_946402595.1 uncultured Clostridia bacterium | reverse complement strand
GTAGACGAACTCAAGAAGTACTTCGGCTGCACAGAGGTAGAGACAAGAGTCATCTCCGGTCAGATGTCCAACATGTGCGCATTCTCAGCTCTCATGGACTGGAAGAACAGACTGAACAGAAAGCAGACTCCTCAGAGACTCGGATACATCCTGAACAACCACATCATCAAGGGCGGACACCTTTCAGCACAGCCGATGGGCGCTCTGCATGACTACGTTGCTATCGACCCTAAGACAGAGAGAAGCGCAGTTGTAAACTTCCCTGTATGCAAGGACAACATCTTCAAGATCGACGTTGAAGAGACCAAGAAGGTTATCGAGGAGTACAAGCCTGAATTCATCATCTTCGGTAAGTCCATGGTTCTCCACAAGGAGCCTGTAGCTGCTATCCGCAAGTTCGTAGATGACATGGGCATCGATACAACCATCATGTACGATATGGCTCACGTTCTCGGTATCGTCGGCGACTACTTCCAGAAGCCGTTCGAAGAAGGTGCTGAAATCGTAACAGGTTCAACACACAAGACATTCTTCGGACCTCAGAGAGGTGTCGTAGCTATGAACTACAAGGAAGACGACCTCAAGTACGGTCTGTGGGAAACAGTTGAGAGAAGAGCATTCCCTGGAAGCGTTTCCAACCACCACCTCGGAACAATGCTCGGTCTCGCAATGGCAGCATACGAGATGAACACCTTCAAGGATGAATATCAGAAGAACATCATCAACAATGCAAAGTGCTTCGCTAAGGCTCTCAAGGCTGAAGGTCTGAATGTCTGCGGTGATCCTGCAAATGACTACACTGAGACACATCAGGTAATCGTTTCCGTAGGATACGGCGACGGACCTGAGATCGCTAACAGACTCGAGAGAAACAACATCATCGTCAACTATCAGGCTACACCGGACGAAGAAGGCTTCACAGCATCCGGAGCTCTGAGAATGGGCGTAAGCGAAATGACAAGATTCGGATTCGGCGAAGCTGAGTTCAAGAAGCTCGCTGCAATCATGGCAGACTGCATCCTGAGAAACAAGGATGTCAAGGAAGATGTCAAGAAGTTCAGAAGCGACTACACAACAATGCACTACTGCTTCGACGACAAGGAATTCCTCGACACACTCGAAGGCTTTGCAGGAAAGATCGGCTTCTAGGCCATCCGCATGAATCTGAAGGTCCCCAAGACACTTTGAAAAATGACGAAAGGGCGCTCTGCTTAACGGCAGGGCGCCCTTTTGCATACAGAAGAAAACACCGCCTTTCTATTGTGCGCAGAGTTTATAAAGTATAAAATAAAACGGAATATTGGTTTAAGGAGAAATGATGAAAAAGAACGTAAACCTTCGTATCACAAGCACACAGTATTCCGAGAACCTCATCCCGAGCGGTGAGGCTTTTCGCCGTGAGCTGGAGAAGGAGGATTCGCTCGAGATTCTCACTGAAGGGACCATGTACCAGAAGAATAACGCAAGGTACATAAGCTATGAAGAGTCTGAGGAGGCAGGACTGGAGAACTCACACACTCTGGTAAAGCTGAGCGATGACAATATAAGAATCAGAAGATACGGCAAGGGCGATGAGGACGGAATGGACATGACGCTTGAGCCGGGCATACTCAACATAACGAGGTATCAGATCCCGATGATGAATTCGGTCAGCCTCGAGGTATACACCAACAAGCTTGAGCAGGACCTTGACGAGGACGGATACGGCAAAATTTCAGTCGACTACAAGATCAGTTTTGACCAGTATTTCTCGAGACGCAATATTCTTGAGATCGAGGTAATGCCTTCTTAACAGACGGATACATATTTGATAACAGACAATAAAGGAAGGGTGATATGAGAAAGCAGGGGTTCAGCGCAGAAAAGTATATCGAAGAACAGTCAAAATACATTCTTGAGAGGATCAACAGCGGCGAGGGCAGGCTGTATCTCGAGTTCGGCGGCAAGCTGGTCGAGGACAAGCATGCTATGAGAGTTCTGCCGGGATTCGACGAGAATGCCAAAATCAAACTGCTCCAGAAGATGAGCGACAAGGCTGAGATCATCATCTGTATCTATGCCGGAGACATCATCAAGAGCAAGACCCGTCAGGACTTCGGTATCACATACGACCTGGAGGTAATGAGACTGATAGACGAGTTCAGAAGCTATGATCTTGAAGTCAACTCAGTTGTGGTCACCAGATATGAGGATGCGCCTTCTGTAAATCAGTTCATAGCCAAGCTTGAAAGACGCGGAATCCGCACATACAAGCACATGTTCACCAAGGGCTATCCGACTGATGTCGATACAATCGTATCCGAAGAGGGATACGGCGCCAACCCGTACATTGAAGTAACCAGGCCGCTGATCGTTGTCACCGGACCGGGAGGCGGATCGGGCAAACTTGCTACATCGCTTTCGCAGGTGTATCACGAGTACAGCAGAGGACGCAAAGCGAGATACGCGAAGTTCGAGACTTTCCCTATCTGGAACCTTCCGCTCAAGCACCCTGTCAACATCGCATATGAAGCAGCTACAGCAGACCTCAAGGACAAGAACATGATCGATCCGTTCCACCTCGAGGCATACGGAGAGACAGCCGTCAACTACAACAGAGACGTTGACGCTTTCCCTGTACTCAGGAGGATCCTGCACAAAATCACAGGATCGGACGAAGGCTACAAGTCTCCGACAGACATGGGAGTCAACAGATGCGGATTTGCGATCACAGATGATGAGGTGTGCAGAGAGGCTGCAATACAGGAGATCGTAAGAAGATACCTGATCGCAGAGTGCTCATACAGGAAGGGCAACATCGACGCAGCAACACTTGAGAGATGCAACCTTCTGATGGAGGAAGTCGGTGCTACAAGATATGACAGACCGGTTGTCAAAGCGGCAGAGGATTACGTCGAGGTCAAGAGGGCACAGGACCCTGAAAGATATGAGAATGTGGTAGTATCCGCGATCCAGCTGCCTGACGGAAGCATCGTGACAGGAAGGTCGTCGAGAAGAATGGTAGCTACCGCAGCGATGGTTCTCAATGCTATCAAGAGGCTCGCCGGCATTCAGGATGACATGCTCATCATCTCGCCGACCATCTTCGAGAGCATGACCAAGACCAAGGTGGGAGTCTTCCATGACAAGTCAAGCCTCAACCTCGAAGAGGTCATCATGGCGCTGACTCTGACAAGACTGACCAACCCGTTTGCAGAGCTGGCTCTGAGAGAGATACCTAATCTGAACGGATGCATCGCACACTGCACAGCCATCCTCTCGGATAAGGATGAGCAGGCTCTCAAGTCACTGGGAATAGACATAACATCCAATCCGGAATTCTCGAATAACAATCTCTATTCGAAATAACAGAAGATCGCTCTTCAATTAAAAGATAAAAGAGACCGCTGCCGGTCCAGGGCCATTAATGTATGATGGCACCGGACAGACGGCGGTCTTTTCCGTAGCGTAGAGACGGTGCTATAATGTAAATGGAATATTATCCTTTCTGATAAGGAAATGGAGGATATTATGTGGACTGAATACTTGCTTTCGGATCCGAAATACTGGCTGATCCCATGGGTGCTGCAGGGCATTGCCTATTATTTTGTACTGAAAAAAATGGGATTGAAAAAATGGACTGCAATCGCTCCGTTCATTGCGGAACATGAGCTGTCGAAAGTTCTGTTCAGAAAGATGAGGACTTTCTGGAGACCTTTCT
>CAMIWY010000213.1 GCA_946402595.1 uncultured Clostridia bacterium | reverse complement strand
CTGTCAGGAGCCTGCTCTTCAAGATGGCGGGACCTTCGATCATCGCCATGCTCATGCAGGCGATGTACAACACTGTCGACTCCATGTATGTATCGAGGATAAGCGACGGATCGCTTGCTGCGGTCACGCTGGCTTTTCCGGTACAGATGATCATGGGGGCGCTGTCAACAGGCATCGGAGTCGGTATCAATTCAAGCATCTCGCGAAATCTCGGCGCGAAGAATTATAAAGAAGCATCCGCAGCAGCTGCAAACGGCCTCATGCTGGGGCTCTTTACCATAGCTATTATGGCGGCTTTCGGGTTATTAGGTGCGGCAAAGTTCGTCTCGATCTATACGGATGATCCGGAGGTGCTGGAGGCAGGCACGGCCTATCTCCGCCTTATATGCCTGCTGGGATTCGGGAGCATTTTCTCGCAGCTCTCGTTCTCTGTACTGCAGGGCTCCGGAAGCATGCTGATCCCTATGATCTCACAGATCAGCGGAGGGCTGGTAGTTATAATTCTGGATCCGATACTCATCTTTACTGCAGGAATGGGGATCCATGGTGCGGCTGTCGCCTCGAGCACGGCACAGGCCGTCTCTATGCTGATAGGAATGTACGGTATATTCGTTGTCAACAAGGCCAATCTGCCGGTATCATTCAGAGACTTCAGGCCGGACCTTACCATAATAAAGGATATACTGGCGGTTGGTATCCCTGCCGCAATGACGCAGGCTACTACATCGATCGTTGCAGGAATAGTCAATAAGCAGATCGCAGTATTCGGCACTGCAACTGTGGCTGTTTACGGAGCTTACAGCAAACTCAGCTCATTCGCCACTTTGCCTGTATTCGGCGTGACGAGAGGAATGAACCCTATACTCGGATACTGCTGCGGAGCAGAGAACAGCAAGCGGTTCGACGAGACCGAAAAGCTGGCGGTCATAGTAGCCAACAGCTGGACGTTCTTCTGCTTCCTGATGTTCATGTTCATACCGCGGACAATGCTGGGATGGATGAATGCCACGCCGGAAATGTATGAGATCGGAGTTACATCATTCAGGCTGCTTGCGATGTCGATGTGCATTCTCGGTGCATCGATAGTCATGACGCAGATATTCCCGCCGCTCAAAAAGTCATACATATCACTTACATCGGCACTCATGAGGCAGGTGCTTTTCCTGCTTCCGCTGACGATACTGTTCTCAAAAGCCATTGGCATGAACGGTATCTGGATCGGTATCTGTACGGCTGATGTACTGAATTTCATATACGTAATAATCATGAACATCTGGGTCAGAAAAAAGGTGTTCACAAAATGGGGAAAGAATGGCTCCCCGGAGGCAGCCGCTGAGGCATGACCTTAAAGGAAGGAGACAGGAGATGGCATATAAGATATTACTCACCTCGCTCTATGAAGCAGACAAGGACAGTCCGGTAAGATACTATTATGTCAGGGAGGGCAGCAGGAACTACTTCTGTGACGCTTTTCTTACAGTTGAGGCGAGTGCAAAATTCGTGCTTTCCCGGTTTGACATAGACGAGATCGTTACGATCGGCCGCAAGCTGACGTTCGATGAGGGTGATGACGGAAGGCAGATAGAGCTCAGGGAAGGCAAGTCGTTTTACACGTCAGACATAAGAGAATTGTCGACATACAGCCTGTTCAGATACAGGATTGCTCAGTACATCGATGAGCTGAGGATAGAGCAGCAGGACATGATGGAGGTGCTGTCCCACGAGGACCAGCTGAAGGCCAAGAATTATATAGACAACTTCTACAAGAGCGGGGAATACAGCGGCAGGTTCAACCGCATGTTTGAGGACCTGTCCAGGGACCGTGAGCTCTACGCAAAGTTCATCCGGGGGCTTGATGCTATCATCCCTAATGAGGATGCAAGGCCGCGCTTCATGACCTGGATCAAGGGCTATCTCTACAGTACGATGAAGGATTCGTGCAAAATGGAGATACTCAGCGAGAATGAAGACGTCAAGGTCAGATTCATTCCTACCAGTCTTTCTGAGGAAGGACAGCTTCCGGTTGACAACATCCTGCAGCTGATACAGGTCATCGTAGGTGAACATGAGGAAGATGTAGAGATTTACGTTGCCCTCAATAATGATGACATGACGGACAACTACGTTCTCATGAACATTCTGGATATCATCGGCACTATGCATGAGGACGGCATCACAGTAAAGAACACCTTTACCACTACGGAAGCCACCAATGCAATCGCGGGCGAGATCAGAGACGACACTCTCGGCTACGGGATCACTGAACTGGCGGCGGCGACAAGGGCTTTCCTCAAATACGGCAAGGTCGACATGCTCGTAGAGTACTGGAACAGGAGCGGGTCGAGAAATGAGCTGATCGAAAGAATGATATATGCCATGAGGCGTATAGATATCGGCATCTCCCTGTGCAATATAAGAGAGATGGAGGAGGGCATAGCCACCCTGAGAGAGCTGTTCGCTGAGACCGACCGCTTGCCTGCACCGGATGACTACTTCAGCAAGCTGTTCATGGTTCTTGCTGACGGCATCAGGGCCGATTACGGCAGGCTTATGGAAGGCGAAGAAACGCAGTTCATAGACCTTGTAAAATGGGGATACAGGAAGAAGTTCTATCAGCAGACGCTCACTCTGATCGAGTCAAGGGCGCCGCGTGAGTTTGTAAACAAGGGGATTTACTACTACTGCAATAATGAAATGCTCAAAGAGCATGTAGTCATGCTGCTGGCTGAAGAGTGCGCAGGCATGAAGCCGTATGAGTACTGGAAGATGAATGACATAGATCACTTCTTCATCAAGACATACATCCGCAAGGGCAATATGCGGAACGGCAATGAAGATCCGCAGCGCACCTATGCAAGACACCGGATGAAAGGTCTCGACAGCACAAATAACGACATGATCACAGCATATACAGCCTGTGAGAACAGGGATATTGTTGAGAATGTCCTGTACGCTTACTATCACATAGGAGATATCCGCAACTACACCAACCATGCTGAAGACAGAGAGGGTGAAGATACCAGACTCATCGTCGATGAGAAGGACGACAGCATCAGGCTCGTCAAAATCACCGAGGCAGTTGAGTACTTCATCAAGTGCTTCGATGAGGCCTCTGCAATGACGGAAGGCAAGGAGCTCGATGTGGTCACTATCACATCAGATGAGGTCAGGGCATTCGCCAAGAGGCTGGAAAGACGTGACTAAATAAAGAGATTGAAAAAAACATCGCGCTCTGCTATCATAACAGAGCGCGATGCGCATCATTCATCCTAATGGCAGAGCATCTCATTCGTAACAGAACAACTAAATATGCTGATATAGCTTAATGGCAGAGCATCTCATTCGTAACGAGAAGGTTGTGGGTTCGACTCCCACTATCAGCTCCATTTTTGAGGACTTTCGGGTAATTCCGGAGGTCCTTTATTTTATTGAATTTCGTTGAAATTCCAATGCTTTGAGCTTCTGAGCTCTGCGCCGCACAACGCTGGAAAACGCCGCACAACGCTGGGGGATTGGAGGATTTTCGTGGTGTGTCTCGTGCTACATGACGAGAAACGAAGTTTCTCTTTCTGGAGATGGCTTGCCAGGCAATTCAACATTTGAACTCATCTTCGACTCCGTCGTAATCACGAGAGTCATCCCCACAAATAATGGGGGATGAATGAGAAGCCTCCTTCGCTACAAATAATAAATATAAACTTCGCCTTGTAAATGATA
>CAMIWY010000212.1 GCA_946402595.1 uncultured Clostridia bacterium | reverse complement strand
TGAAGGCCGAGATGTATGCTGACAATGAGGTGACTTTCACTCTTAAGGGACACGGTATAGAGGTGACGAAGACTGTCAGGTCAGAGGATAATACTGCTGAGGCAGTCTTTGAGGGTCTTGATGTGACGGAGTGGAATGCCGAGAAGCCTGTTCTCTACGATATATACTACGAGACAGCAGGTGAGTACATACATGAGAGAGCCGGATTCCGTACAGTCACGATTGAAGGCGACATCTTCCTGATCAACGGAAGGAAGGTCAAGCTGCACGGTGTCAACCATCACGATACAAGTGCGGTAAACGGATATACTCTGACTCCTGCCGAGATCGAGCGCGATATGCTCATCTGCAAGGAGTACAACATAGATACAGTGAGGACTTCGCATTATCCGCCGGATCCGTATCTTCTTGAGGTGTGCGATGAGCTCGGCATCTATATAGTTGACGAGGCGGACCTTGAGACTCACGGCACATATTCCATGCAGCTCCCGCCTACATACAATACGATCAGCCATGATCCGAAATGGGAGGCCCACTATCTTGACAGGGCTGAGCACCTGTATCAGAGGGACAAGCTGCACACATCTATCGTGATGTGGAGCCTTGGAAACGAAGCAGGCGGATACAACAATACGGACAAGATGTACGGCTATCTCAAGAGCCGCTCCTCACTTCCGGTCCACTACGAAAGTGCAGTTCACTGTAAGAGGCGGGCATACGATGTCGCCAGTGAGATGTATCCTCCTGTAGAGAGAGTACACGAGATAGGTGAGAAGACATACAAGATAAAGGAAATGTGCGACAGACCGTATTTCCTGTGCGAATATGCTCACGCAATGGGCGTTGGACCGGGAGACATGGAGGCGTACTGGAAAGAGATATACACTCATGACAGTCTGTTCGGAGGCTGCGTATGGGAGATGGTCGACCATGCAGTCCTGCATGAGGACGGCAGCTATACATACGGCGGCGATCACGGCGAATGGGAGCATGACGGCAACTTCTGCGTGGATGGCATGTTCTATCCTGACAGGACTCCGTCTACCGGAGCGAGGATCGCGAAGTTCATATACAGACCTCTGAGGGTCAGGCATTTCGGCAGGAACCTCTTCGAGATATTCAATACGAAGTCGTTCACTGACGGAAGCGAGTATGAGCTCAGACTGAAATGGAGCGACGGTCATGAAGAGACTCTTGTTCCTGATGTGAAACCGCTCGGGAAGGCTACTGTAGAGCTCGATGAGAGCGGGCACAAGGCCGGCGCAAAAATGGCCGGAAAAGACTGTCTGCTGGATATCGTTACGGTTGAGAAAGCGACCGGACGCGAAGTCAGCCGCGAACAGCTCGTGCTCGAGGAAATGATACCTGCAGCTCCTGCAGGTGCCGGCAGTCTGCAGCTGGCTAAGTTCATCGGTTCTGACGGAGCGGATATTGTCGAGGCGGCTGCGGATACAGGAGACTCACCTGAGGTCATCATAGGAGGCATCCCTGTAAGGCCGGGAGATCCATACACGATCATTTTCCGCGCGCCTACCGATAATGACTTCATCCTGTTCGGCATGAAGAACAGCATGAAGGAGTTTTCGGAGCAGAAAGAGGAGATAACTTCTGTAGAGAAGACTGACGGCAGGGCTGTGATAAAATCCCTGATCACGACCAGGAGACACGCATTCGTCTGCACGGATACCTACGAAGCATGCCCTGAGGGCATCCTCGTAACGAGCAGACTCCAGTGTACCAGGGGCAGAGGCAATCTCCCGAGATTCGGAAAGACCTTCAGACTGGACTCATCCTATGACAAAGTAAGGTACCTCGGCAGAAACGGAGAGTCTTATGCTGACATGAAGGACCAGACTCAGATAGAAGAGGTCAGCTGCAGCGTAAAGGACATGACAGAGCCTAACATCAAGCCGCAGGAGAGCGGGAACAGGATGGACTGCAGATGGGCGAGTGTAAGCAACGGGAAGAAGACCCTGACATTCACCGCTGCAGGCAAGGCCTTCGAGCTCGGAATCAAGAGATACAGCGATACAGAGCTGCTCGGAATGAAGCACAGAGAGGACGAGGTGACTACGGGAACCTACGTCACTGTCTCCGCTTTCCAGCAGGGAATAGGCACCGGTATCTGCGGACCTCAGACAGCGCCTGAATACTGCTATCCGGCAAAGGGCGAATATGAGCTGAAGTTCCTCATAAGCACATCAGATACAGGCAAATAGAAAAAGAGGAGCCGGAGGGTTCTCGCCCCACACATAAAAAAAGCGAGTCTTTGACTCGCTATGGTGGTCTATGTGGGGCTCGAACCCACGACATCATGGTTGTGACCCATGCGCTCTCCCAGCTGAGCTAACAGACCGGATATGAGTATTATAGCACAAAAAGCATGATATAGCTATCCGCAGACCTTACTGAAAGGAACTGAAGAATTGAAAGTTAAGAAGATTTTTTTCGACCTTGATGGTGTGATGGCAAATTTCGAAAAGGGGGTTCATGACCTTTGCGGCATGGACCCGTTTTCACATGAAGACGAACCGTATCCGGGCTTTGACGATGAGATGTGGGTAAGAATAAAGGAAGTGGGACACTTCTATGACAGGCTGGAGCTGATGCCGGGTGCAAAAGAGCTGTTTGATGACCTGCATGCGAGGTATGGCGACAGGTGCGAGATACTGAGCGGCATCCCAAAACCCAGAAGGGGCATTACTACAGCCGGTGAAGACAAGAAAAACTGGGTGAGAAGGATGCTGTCCGAGGATGTAGTCGTAAATATCGTTTACAAGGAAGATAAGCCTGACTACTGCACCGGCAGGGACTGCATCCTCATAGATGACCTGCCTGCGAACATAATGGCGTGGGAGAAGATGGGAGGCACGGGCATCATCAACACAGGTGCAGAGGACACCAGGATGATACTTGAGGAAATGGGGCTCCTGGATCCCGTTGATGAAACAAAAAATTACACTGGAGAATAAAAAAGATCCGGTCAGCGGCCGGATCTGAAAATGACTTTGCCAGTAAGCATTGGCTGCCCGCCGGTGACATCCACACGGATGATGCCGCCGGGCTGTTTTATTTCCGTATGGGAGCTGCCGCCAGTCATATAGCGGTACCAGCCTGCTGCGGTGCTTCCCGTAGCGCAGCCGTGTTCCCAGAAAAGAGTTTCCTGATCAGGAACATAAACAAGCGGTATGATGCTGATGGAGTCTTCATCCGGCGTAGTGGAGGTGAGGACATCGTAATCAGGGCACAGCATGAGACCAAGAGCTGAAACATCGAGCTCATGTGCATACTCCTGCACGGTCTTCTCTGCATGCGGGATGCTGAAATCATCAGCAGGTACGAGAAGATGGGATATGCCCTCGAATGAGATAAGAGGGTAGCCCCTGTATGTGCTGAGTGCAGGAACAGGCATTCCGACTGTTCCCTCGAAATGCGAGCCACCGAAAAGAACATCTGAAGCGGCGTCAGGATCTTCTTCAAGCCTTCTGACATGTACATTCAGGATCTCATCAGCTCCGGATGATTCTACCGTGATGACAGCTTCACAGCCCGGCTCAAGACCGCTGGTGCCTGCGTGCCATGCTGCTGCAGAGAGAGTCGCATTGCCGCAGAACTCGTAACCCATCATCTCAAGTCCTGTGTCTGAGTCAGGAGAAGGCACCAGAAAACCCACCTGCTCGCAGGATGGTTCACGTTCAAATGCTTCCTGTATCATGTCCTGACGGTTCTCCTGGGTATATGGAGATGTTATCAGGACGGTAATGTTCCCCGTAGGGTCAGCAATT
>CAMIWY010000211.1 GCA_946402595.1 uncultured Clostridia bacterium | reverse complement strand
CCTGTAGTTGCAAGGTCTACATCGCCCATGCCTTCTGAGCTCTTGACGATGGAATTGGTCTCGCCCGGCAGATCTATCCCCGTCTTGTCATTGAAGCCGAACATGTCTATGCAGTCATACAGAGTTTCGGCTCCTGTATCCAGAGCGACCTGTGCAAGCGCAGGGTTGCATGAATTACCGACAGCTTCCTTGAGTGACTGTTTGCCGTGAACTCCGAGGCAGCGGAGATTGTAGTTGCCGACATGGATGCTGCCGTTGCAGTAATATCTTGATTTGCTGTTGGCACTGCCAGATTCCAGTGCAGCCGCTGCGGTGATCAGCTTGAATGTCGATCCCGGCTCATAGATAGTGCTGACAGCATCTATGGTCCACATCCTGCTCAGGTATTCAGTCTGTTCCTCGGATGTCATTTTCTTGAATCTTTCTTTTTCCTTCTTGCTGTAAGGCTCCGAGGAGTTGTTCGGGTCATATTCCGGAGTTGTTGCCATAGCAAGAATATCACCTGTCTTCGGATTGGTGACTATGCAGGTGATCTGGCTCGCACCGGTCTTCTCCATGCCTGTCTCCAGAGCAGATTCTACAAAGCTCTGTATTACGGAATCAATAGTCGTTACGATGCTGCTTCCGTCCTTAGGCTCGTAGTACTTGGTCCGGCTTCCGGATACAGTATTACCGTCTCTGTCTGTCGTCCTGACAGTCCTTCCCTTGACGCCTGCAAGGACAGAATTGTACTGATACTCGAGTCCGGATCTTCCGACGTTATCTGCACTGACACCTCCGAGGACCTGCGCCGCGAATGCATCATTCGGATAGTATCTGGCTGCCCTGGTCTTGACACTTACCAGGCTTCCGAATGCCTTCTCAGCCTTTTCGACCTGATCTCTTGTCAGGCCGTCAGCAAGAAGCACAAGGTTGTCGCCCTCCTCACTGAGTTTCTGCCTGATGTCACTCTCCTCCTGTCCGGTGATGCTTGCGAGTTTTCTGACCGTACTGAGTTTCTCTCTCAGGCTTATGTCTGGATCCTTGTAGAGATACTGTGTATATCCGTACAGCTCATACTCTGTTACAGCCTCGGCAAGAACGTTCATCTTGGAGTCGTAGATCGTACCTCTTTCAGGTTCGATTTCTGTATCTACCTTCTGCATGGAGGCCGCCATAGTTCTCAGTTCATCAGCTCTCACGATCTGCCAGTATCCCATTCTGAAAATGAGAAGAGACATGAACAGCAGGATGAAGCCAAAACCGACCAGGAGCCTGGTGCGGTTCTGTGGCGTTATGCGGCTTGTGTCCGCGTTCCTGCGCCGTCTGTCACGCTTGAGGTCCCTCTTCTTATCCATGCGGGCATCACCCGTGTCACGGCCCATGTACTCATAGCCGTCCCGGCTGAAGGCCTCCTTGCCGTATTCATCAAAATCAAAAGACCCGTATGCATACTTGTCATCAAGACCTGTGCTGCGTACTGCCTTCTTGGTTTTGCGGGCTTTCTGTCCCTTTTTATCCGCTTTATTGTCTTTTTTGCTTGCTTTTTTCTTCTTTGCCATCAGTATTTTGACGTGCGTAAAGTCACTTTTACATAGATATGGGTATTATACAACATCTTGTAGGCTTTGGTAAATGCTGATACCGCATTTAGAAAAAAACACCACTGACCCGTTTCCGGATCAGTGGCTGCTCGTGTACCGGTCATTTCCGGTTAATTATATGCTTCACTTCTGATCGTTGCCGCGAGGCTCGAACTGCTCTCCTCATTCTCGTTGATGACAATGCAGTTATCTGATGTCGGATATACCATGCCGTATTTCTTTGTTGCTACCTCTTCGACTCTGGTGACCTTGGTCTGCTCGACTATCTGGCTGTTAAGCGAGTCGATCTCGGCCTGAAGATATGCGTTTTCCTGAGTCAGCACGTTGTTTGCATGCTGGATGCTTGCGGCATAAGCGCTGAGTCCTACGAGTACGAATACCGCTGCCATCAGTGCGACCATTGTCAGGATCATGTTTCTTGACGCTCTCCTGGATCTGGTCCTTGCAGCAGGTAAAGTGCGTACGCCTGTGTTCACTGCGTTTCAGGCAGGAAGATTGTAAACGCCTGTATCTCTCAGGTTTCCAACAGTGATGGTCTGTGTTCCTCCGACTAAAGTGTTTGTCATCTTTGCATCCCTTCATCAGCCTTGCCGGCTGCAAATCAGTGTGTTTTATCTACAGTTTCTCTATAACCCTCAGCTTTGCGCTTCTTGCTCTCGGGTTCATTTCCAGTTCCTCTTGAGACGGAGTAACCGGTTTTCTCGTCACCTTCCTGACATCGGCCACCTTGCCGCATACGCATACCGGGAATTCTTTCGGGCATGTACACGGATCAAGTCTTCTTTCGAACTCTGTCTTTACGATCCTGTCCTCAAGTGAGTGGAAGGTTATTATCGCGAGCCTGCCTCCGCTTTCGAGAAGATCAGGAAGTCTGATGACTGCTTCTCTCAGGTGCCCTAGTTCATCGTTCACCTCGATCCTTATCGCCTGGAAAGTTCTCTTGGCAGGATGAGGGCCCGTCCTTCTCGCTCTTGCAGGTATCGCCGCCTTGATGATCTCTGTGAGCTCTCCGGTGGTCTTGACCGGATCCTCTGCCCTGGCTCTTACGATGAACTGTGCGATCCTTGAAGCCCATTTCTCTTCGCCGTATTCTCTGATGATCCTTGTGAGTTCTTTCTCGCTGTAGCTGTTGACAACGTCATATGCTGTGAGGACATCGTCCTCGTTCATGCGCATATCCATCGGCGCATCGTGCATATACGAGAAGCCTCTTTCGGCATTGTCGAGCTGGAATGATGAAACTCCCAGGTCGAGGAGTATGCCGCTTACCTTTCCGCCTGCGGCCTCTCCGATCACATCAGTCTCGCTGTAGTTGGCGTGGATGAATTTCTTTTCGCATCCATATCCGGCGAGCCTGCTTCCGGCTGCTTCAAGTGCTGCCGTGTCTCTGTCGACCGCGATCAGAGTTCCCTCTGAAGAAAGCCTTTCGCATATCCCGGATGAATGTCCGCCGCCTCCGACAGTGCCGTCAACGTATATTCCGTCAGGTCTGATGTTCAGGGCCTCCATGACCTCGTTGTACAGAACAGGAACGTGTGCAAATTCCATATCCGCCTCCTAGAGGTCATACATGTCGAGCTTCCTGACGAACTCTTCATTGTCCATCATGTTCTCGCCTTCAGGGTCTGAGAGCACCTCGGTACTCCAGATCTCTATCTTGTCCAGCGCGCCCTTGGTGACCAGGTTCTTGTTTATCCCCGCATAGTCTCTGAGGTGCTGCGGTATCAGTATCCTGCCCTGTGAGTCGAGATGACACTCCTCAGTGTTCGAGAAGAACTCTCTTATGAACTTACGAACGTCTCTGTCCGACTGCGGCAGCTTTCTGATCTTGTTCACCAGCACTTCGTAATCGTCCATGGAGTAGATGTACAGGCATCTGTCGAACCCTCTTGTGAGCATGCAATGACCGCCGAGCTGATCCCTGTATCTTGAAGGGATTATCATCCGGTTCTTGCTGTCTATTGAGTTCTGATATGTGCCTGTGAACATAGAAAACTCCCCATTCTTTCTGTGTCTCCATTTTACTCCACTTCACTCCCTTTTTCAAAGAATATCCTTGATTTTTAGAACTTTTCCCCCACTTTTTTGAATTTATCCCCACTTTCAGGCATTTTTTACTGCAACGCAAAAAGACCCGACACAATATGTAGTGTCGGGTCTCGCGTTAGCTACTATATATACTTTTCAAGGCATGGGATAGTCCTCCACTCTGCCCCCT
>CAMIWY010000210.1 GCA_946402595.1 uncultured Clostridia bacterium | reverse complement strand
ACGCTGATGTGCAACTTCACCGCGTATGTGAAAAGCGCGGAAGACATGCATGCGAACTACGAGATCGATTCGTATAAGTGGTTTTCGCGCGAGGAAGCTGCGAAGAATATAAGGCCGGGGAGCCTGGCTGAGCATTTCCTGGTGTCGTATCTGGGCGAGCCGGATATCGGAGCGCGCGTTTTTGAGGAGCCGGGGAAGTGGGAACAGGCTCCGGCAATTGATGCGGCGGCAGTAAAAGAGGTAGCTGATAGCGCAGCGGCCGCTGTGAATGATGCGCCGGGTGAGGTGAAGTAGCAGTGCACTATCTCTTACTGGCGATGTGCTGCAGCGCGCTGATCTCGATCATGATGCGCTTCGGCGAGACAAGGATCAAAAACAACATTTCAACACTGGCTGTCAACTATGTCGTATGCCTGCTGCTCGGACTGTTCTATGCGGTGAGAGCAGGCGGCACCGGAAGCATCATCGTTCCCGGCGCGGACGGCAGACAGACACTGATGATGGGGCTTCTGAACGGTGTGTTCTACGTGGGATCGTTCATTTTGCTCCAGTATAATATAAGCAAAAACGGCGTCGTGCTCCCGTCGACTTTCATGAAGCTGGGAGTTCTGGTGCCGACGATGATAGCGATCGTGGCTTTCGGCGAGAGGCCGGGAGTGATGCAGGTCGCGGGCATTGCAATAGCTGTAGCGGCGATCATCTTCATGAATGCAGGGGAAGCGGTCGGTTCGAAAAAGGGCGGATCCGTTGCGGACGCTGCAGGAGGAAATGGCGGTCAGTCTAAGACAGTGCAGGATGCTGTACAGGCAGCGGGCACCGTCACTGCGCCTAAGGCTCTTATCTTCCTGCTGCTGGTCGGAGGATCAGGCGATGCGATGTCCAAGATATATGAAGAGCTGGGGAACGCGAAGTACAACTCGCAGTTCCTTCTGTATACTTTTGCGATGGCTCTGGTGCTGTGCACGCTGACAGCGGTGCTGAAGGGGCAGAAGCTGACGCGCGAGGATGTCCTGTTCGGCTGCCTCATCGGCATACCGAATTACTACTCGGCGAGGTTCCTGCTGATGTCGCTTTCGTATGTGCCGGCGGTCATTGCGTACCCGACCTACAGCACGGGAACCATAGTACTGGTTGGAGTCGCGGGAGTTCTGTTCTTCCGCGAGAAGATGACTTCAAGGCAGTGGGTGACAGTCGGCATGATAGCGGCTGCACTGCTGATGCTGAATATGTAATGGCTGATCAGATCATTTTACATGTGGATATGGATGCTTTTTACGCCTCGGTGGAGATACGTGATAACCCGGAGCTAGCGGGGAAGCCGCTTATCATCGGGTCGCTTCCGACTGAGCGTGGCGTTGTTGCGACGGCGAGCTATGAGGCGAGGAAGTATGGCGTGCATTCCGGGATGAATATCAAGGAAGCGTACCGCCTGTGCCCGAGGGGCATCTATATGCACCCGAATTTTGATAAATACAGGGCGGTCTCGAATCAGCTGCATGGCATCTGGAATGACTATGCGACGGCTGCCGAGTCGATAGCTCTGGATGAGGCTTACCTGGACATAACGGAGACGGCCGGTGACTGGGCCGGCGCGAGGGAGATCGCTCAGACGATCAAGCGGAGGACACGCGAAGAGGTGCACCTGACCTGCTCGGTCGGCATCGCGTATTCCAAGACCGCGGCGAAGACCGCGAGCGAGGAGAAGAAGCCGGACGGGTACTTCGAGATCCGCACGCCTGAGGAGTTCGTGGACCTCATCATCGACAGGGACGTCCGGGCGCTCTACACGGTGGGCGCGAGGACAGCGGAAAAACTCAAGCGCGTCGGCATCGCAACAGTGCGCGATGTCAGGGACAGGCAGGATGAGGTCGTCAGGCTGCTCGGCAAGCACGGAACACACATCACAAGGATGGCCTACGGCATCGATGACCGCAAAGTCGTACCGTACGACCCGCTGGACACCAAATCGATAAGCCGAGAGCTGACCTTCCAGGAGGACGTCAGCGATTTCGGGCTCCTCGACGACGTGCTGTTCCTGCTCGCGATGAGTGTCGAGCGGCGGGCAAAACGCAAGGGTCTCCATGGACGAGGCGTGACGCTTAAAGTGACGTATGCCGACATGAAGAATATAACGAGATCGAGGATCGTGGTGTCGAGTGATTCGGCTGCGACCATATGGCAGGAGGCGAGAGACCTGCTGGGGCAGATCGAAAAGCGGCCTGTGAGGCTCATCGGCGCGGGGGTCTACAACCTGACCGGTGATGACGGCTGGCAGATGTCGCTCGAGGACTACCTCGAGGAATCGATCGACGAGAAGCAGCAGATAATTGACGACAAGCTCGCCGAGCTGGGCGAGAGGTATCACCTGGATTTTGCCGGCAATCTTGACAAGATATTCAGCGGGACCACGCTGTACAGGACTGCGGAATATATGAGGAAGCACAGATGAAAGTAACTGTACTTGTGGACAACAGAGACGGCGAGCAGCTCAGGGGCGAATGGGGTCTGTCGTTCTATATTGAATATGAGGGCAAAACGGTGCTCCTTGATGCGGGGCTGTCGGGGCTCTTTGCCGAGAATGCGGAGAAACTCGGGCTGGATCTGAAGGCGGTGGACTATGCCGTCCTGTCGCATGCGCATGATGACCATGCGAACGGGCTGGACACTTTCTTTGAGCTGAATGATCATGCGCCTCTGTACGTGGCTGATGGGTGTGATGAGAACTGCTATGACAGGCACGGCATATTCATGAAGTATGCGGGGGTGCCGCGCGGCATCATGAAGAGGCATGCCGGGCGCATTGTGAAGGCAGGAAAAGAAACTCAGATTGACAAGGGCATCAGTCTCCTCGGGCATTCGACGCCCGGTCTTGATAAGCTCGGCCGCGCGGACAAAATGTACCTCCGGCAGGGCCTGCTGAAGTTCATCCCTGATGACTTCAGGCATGAGGTGAGTCTGGTGCTTGATCTGCCTGAGGGAATTGTGGTATTCAACAGCTGCTCACACGCCGGAGCAGACAACATCATAAACGAAGCTATGAAGGCTTACCCGGGCAGGCGGATCCTGGCGATGATCGGCGGCTTCCACCTGTACAATAAGACCGACAAGTACGTAAGAGATTTTGCACGCCGCGTTCTTGAGACCGGAGTCGAGGCAGTCTACACCAGCCACTGCACCGGCGAGAGAGCCATGCAGATCCTCTCCGGGGAGCTCGGTGACAAGATGCACGCATTCTGCACAGGAACTACGTTTGAGATATAGGAAAGGGGATCCGTTATGAGGAACCACGAGATAACTAAGAAGCAGCTGCTCCTTGACGTTGATGGCGAGCTGAGGGAGCCGGGCTGGTCCAGGAGCATGGTCCAGCAGTACAGGCGCTCGATGATCAAAGCGCCGAAGTGGCGGATCAAGGAGTGGGACTACTACCTGGTAGTGAATAAGGATTTTGCCGCGGCGTTCACTGTTTCGGATGACGGGTACATCGGCCTGCAGTCGGTGTCGCTGCTGACTTTCAGCGGGGACTCGGCGATTCATGAATACAGTCCTACGGGCGTGCCGTGGGAGCACACGGAGACTGTCCTGAACCCATTCCCGATGGGAAAGCTGCAGCTTCCTGACCACTCGGCGTCAGGCGTCACTAAGTACGAGGACAAGCGCCTGCAGATGCAGTTTTCCGCCGAGCAGAAGGGAAGGCGCATCATCACCTGCCATTTTGACCGCTTCTTCGACGGCAAACCGCTCGACGCGAACATCACTCTCGAGCAGCCGCCGATGGACTCGATGGTCATCGCGACCCCGTGGCCTGAGGAGC
>CAMIWY010000209.1 GCA_946402595.1 uncultured Clostridia bacterium | reverse complement strand
ATGCCTCCTACAGGCGGAATCGGAATCGGCGTAGACAGACTCGTCATGCTGCTGACTGACAGCGCAACAATCAGAGACGTCCAGCTCTTCCCGGTAATGAAGCCGGAAGGCAAGGGCGCAGGCGCACCTAAGAAGGAAACAGTCAAGATCGACCTCAGCAAGGTAGAGATCGAGCCTCTGTTTGAAGAGCTCGTTGACTTCGAGACTTTCTCAAAGTCAGACTTCAGAGCAGTCAAGATCAAGGCGTGCGAAGAGGTCAAGAAGTCAGACAAGCTGCTGAAGTTCACTCTCGATGACGGAACAGGCGAAGACAGGATCATCCTGAGCGGTATCAAGATGTACTACTCACCTGAGGAGCTCGTAGGAAAGACTGCGATCGCGATCACTAACCTTCCGCCGAGAAAGATGATGGGAATCCCGTCATGCGGCATGCTCATCAGCGCAGTCAACAACTACGACGGCGAAGAGATGCTCAACCTCCTGCTCGTAGACGACAGGATCCCGGCAGGAGCAAAGCTGTACTAGAACAGAATAATTATGGTAAGGAAACACGGTCTGCAGCCTTCTGCAGACTGTGTTTTGCGTTTTGACCTGCATCCCGCCGGGCGTGATGATTGTGTTCAAACACAGATACACGTGAACTATCTGTAGAGAAGAAAAGGAGCATCTGCTATAATAAAAATCGGGGATAAGGGGCTGCCTGACATTATTGGACATTGAGGCAGCTTTTTTTATACTCTTTGTCATTATTGTTACAGGTGTAAGGGAAAGGTATTATTTATGGTTGCATTGGAAAACATAAGAAGAGCCATAGACAGCATCTATAATGGCAGGATCTGGAACGCCATCGGTGCTCTGCTGGCTATAGGCGCTACCAAGATTCTGCTTGCAAGCAGTTTCCTCCAGCCGAATATCTGCTGGGTATGTGCCGCGGCAGTAGGAATATGCTTCTACTTCAAGCCGCAGATCGCAGTAATATTGGGTGCCGCTGCTGTATTCGCAGCAACGCTTCATATCAGTGGATTTATGGTGATCGTACTGGCGGTTATCACACTGCTGCTGAACAGCACTTCGCATCCGTCAGCATGGGCGACTCTTGTACTGCCGCTCGCTTTTCTGCCGGGATCTCCGGTACTGTCCATTGGATTTTTCATTCTGTTCTTCGGACTGTGCATGTACTCAAAATACGATGACTCATATAAGCCGGCTCTCTTTGGAGCGTTATGGGGAGCGTGGAGCCTGTTCGTATGTGCTAACGGAATGCCGAACTTCCTGTACAAGGAAGGTTTCAAGTACAGGAAGAATGAGAATACAATTGATACACTCTTCGATGGATTCGATCCGTCAAGAGGTTATCACAATGTTGAGGCAGCAGGCCTTCAGAACTTTCTGATCATTCTCGGACTGTTCATGGTACTGGGTATCGTTGCATATCTTCTCTTCATCAAGCTGAGACTTGTGAAGACTCTGAACGACGATGTCAAGGACGCGGTCAGCTTCCTGATCCTGATGATCGCGGCTGTTGCTGTATATGTCGCTATAAAGGTAATATGCAAAACCGATATGCCGCTGCCGATTGCACAGATAGTCATAGGCGGGCTTCTCGGATATATAATCAGCAGACCTTGGACCGGTGCGGTCGCACTTGAGACTGAAAAACAGTTCGACAGCAAGAACGCTGCCGCAAGAGTTACTGCTGTCAATTCAACAGAGAACTGGGACAGCCTTGCAGGCTATGAGGGAACAAAGCAGGAAATCCAGGATATCATCAAGCCTTATGTGGATAAGGGTGAATTCAACAGGATCACAAGAGCCGGACTGAGGCCGGTCAAGGGACTCCTTCTGTACGGCCCTCCGGGAACAGGTAAGACAACGATTGCAAGGATAATCGCCAATGAGAGCAAGATGAACCTGATTCTGGTCAATGCCAGCGAGTTCATGTCTAAGTGGGTAGGCGAGTCCGAGAAGAACCTCAAGCAGATATTCACACAGGCCAAGGCAAAGGCTCCTTCCATTATCTGTTTTGAGGAGGTCGAGGCATTCCTCCGCAAGAGATCCGAAACAGAACGCAACTATGAGACTTCGATCATAAATGTGTTCCTGTCACAGATGGATGGATTCAACGAGCTCAAGAATGTCTTCGTTGTCGCTACTACCAATAACCCTGAGATGATAGACGAAGCGGCTATGAGACCGGGACGTTTTGACAGAATCATATATGTCGGAGCACCTGATCCTGAAGGAAGAACCGCTCTGTTCAAAAAATATCTCAAAGGCAAGGCAGACCTGAGTGATGCAGAGATTGCAAAACTGGTATCCGAGACAGAGAGATTCACAGGTGCAGACATCAAAGCGGTATGTGAGGATGCGTTCAGAGATAACGATCTCAAGAAGATGACTGTTGATAATCTCCTCGATAAGATCGCGGCAACCATGCCGTCATACACTCTCGACCTGCAGGAAAGATACGAGCTGTACAGGAAGAAATTCGGACGCTCATCTTCTGCACAGGATGACAACCGCGGCAAGGAAACCCAGAAGCTTACCTGGGATGATATCAAGGGAATGGAAGCGACCAAGAAGCTTCTCAAGGATAAGATCGAGAGCCCTATCAAGAATGCAGAGAAGTACAAGGAATACGGCATACCAGCTTCCAAGGGAATACTTCTCTTCGGCCCTCCGGGATGCGGTAAGACTTTCTTCGCTAAGGTAGCGGCAGATGAGAGTAATGCGAACTTCTACGTAGTCAACGGACCTGAGCTTCTCGGTGCCGGCACCGGCGAATCCGAGAAGAACCTCAGAAGAAAGTTCAGAGATGCTAGAGAAACAAAACCGTCAATCATTTTCTTCGATGAGATCGATGCTATCGCAGGAAAGAGAAGCGGGGATAACGGTTCGGTAAGAATCATCAACCAGCTGTTGACTGAGATAGACGGAATGGATTCGCTTGACGGCGTCATGGTCATTGCAGCGACCAACAGACCGGAATCACTTGACGGAGCTCTGATGCGTTCCGGCAGGTTCGATACCAAGATATATATTCCGCTTCCTGACAAGGCTTCGATCATGGAACTCCTCAAGAGTACGCTCGAGCCGATTCCTTATAGTGCAGATCTGGATATGCTTGCAGAGAAGCTTGATGGTTATACATGTGCTGACATAGTTGCCATAGCCAATAAGGCTAAGGAAATCTTTGTAAAGAGACAGATCGTTGAAGGAGAAGGGAATGCAGCTCCTGTCAGCAGCGAGGATATCCTGAATATTATTTCGAAGGTAAAATCAAGCGTCAGCGAAGAAGAACGCAAGAGGTATGAGGAGCTCAGATCATTTGAGAGCATTCTGTAATTGAAATATAATTGATATATATGGAGGCAGTAATGAACAAACGCAGACTTGCTGCTGCATGGGGTCTTACGACGGCAGCTGTCATTATTGGTGCGGAGACAGTTTCAAACTATATACTCTATACATCGGTGTACATGCCGAAGAAGGACAAGAATACATTTCCGGAAGACACCAATATGAAGCACCAAGACAATCCGGATATTAAAACGGTATTCATGAGTTCTTTTGACGGATTACAGCTGCTGGGACACTGGTATCCGTGTGAAAATGCGGTAAGAAATGTAGTCTGCATGCACGGATGGCACGGAAGCTGGCTCAAAGACTTCGGCGACATAATAGACTTCCTTCACGACAGCGGATGCAATGTGCTGCTTGCGGATGAACGTGCGCAGAACGGAAGCGAAGGCAGATACATGGGCTTTTCACTTCTTGAAAGATATGACTGCCTGGAATGGATAAAGTGGATCAG
>CAMIWY010000208.1 GCA_946402595.1 uncultured Clostridia bacterium | reverse complement strand
GGGCAACAGCTCTGCGGTGAAGAAGTCATTAAATAACGCACAGAAGAACCTGAATGCCAACAGGGCAAGCGGCAAGAGAGATGTTGCCAACGCGCAGCAGGATCTTAAGAATGCTCAGAGAACGGTCAATGCTCTCAATAAGACGGTGAGCGGCAGGCTCAGTGAGCTGGACAAGAGCCTTACCAAGCTTGAGAAGGTGCTGACGGCCCTTCAGGGTGTCAATCCGGTGACTCCGGAAGAGAGGGAGGCGGCTAAGACACAGATCGCGGACGTGCGTGCAAGGCTTGAGGAGCTGAGAGGTATGCTTCCTGAGGACGGCAGCATGAGCGGTGCTGACACGGCCATCGTGACCATCGATCAGATGCTCAGGATGCTTCAGGAGATTGAGACCGGGCTTGAAGAGTTCCCGGATAAGGTGCAGGAGGTGCTGGGAGCGATAGACGCTATGCGTACTCTGTACAAGGACACTCTCAAGCCAGCCTTCGATGTGATCATTGACAATATGAACAAAACGATAGACATGCTGGGACCTTTTATTGTGAGCGTCTCGGGTATGTTTGACGATATCGACCCTGTTCTGGATGCGACCGGGGAGACCGTTGACAGCATGGACAAGTCTCTGCTGCAGCTCCAGAAGGTGTTCCGCTCGGCGAGTGACAGGCTGGGCACTATTATCGACCAGGTGGAAGCTGCAGAAGAGGATGACAGAGTCGACATGCTGCTGGATCTTCTCGGCGGTGACTCTGACCTCTACGGAAAATTCTTCTCCTCGCTCGTTGATGTGAATACGGAGGAGATATATTCAGTCGCCTCATATGGTGCGGCCATGGCGCCATTCTATTCGGTACTGGCTGTGTGGGTAGGCGGCGTAATACTCGTATCCATCCTCAAGACCAACGTGGACAGAAAGAAGTTCCCGGGGCTCAGTGAGGCGCAGTACTTCTTCGGCAGATTCATCCTGTTCTTCGTGATCGGCCAGCTGCAGGCGGCTGTAATCGTTGCGGGTGATATCTTCCTGCTTGACTGCCAGCCTGTGCATCCATGGCTCATGTGGTTCTCTGCCGCAGTTACGAGCCTTGTATTCGTGATGCTGATCTATGCTTTGACTATCTCCTTCGGGGATGTGGGCAAAGCGATAGTCGTTGTAGTCATGGTCGTGCAGATCGCAGGGTCCAGCGGATCGTATCCTATCGAGATACTTCCGGTCATATTCAGCAAGATATACAAATTCTTCCCGTTCCCTTACGCTATAAATGCTATGCGTGAGGCGCTTTGCGGTACATACGGGAACGATTATTACATATACCTGGCACAGCTCCTGCTGTTCGGAATAGTGGGAATCGTCATCGGTCTCGTCGTTCGCAGGCCGTTTATCGGAATGAACAGATTCGTGACTGAGAAGCTCGAAGAAACGGAGGTGCTCTGATGGATGTGAACAGAAACAGCCACAACTACGAAGAGCTCTATACTGAACTTCTCGGGCGCGGTGAGATGCTGCATGAGAGCAACAAGAGACGCATAAGAAGGGGTCTTGTCATACTCGTGATCCTGCCTTTCATCCTTGAGTTCATACGCTGGATCACTGACAGCGACAAGGTCGTATTTCTTATTATTTGGATACTCATCATGTTTGTGCTGTCCGCTTATCTTATAAGCATTGAGTATCTTGACTATACCGTTGAAGAAACTCTTAAGGACGTTACGGATATCGAGGCTGACTTTGACGGGTTGCTGCCGAAACCTGAACTGAGGCGTGCCGACCTGCACGAGAGGATAAGCGAGAGATTCGCTGAGCTGAGAGCTCAGAGGTTTGGAGACGAGGCTGATGCAGAAGCAGATGAAGATGCATATGTAGAGGTAGATGCAGATACAGATACTGAGACTATAGAAGTGTCTGAGCATGATGACGATAGTTTAGCGCCGGATACTGTGACTGAGCATGCGAATGAAGGCATGGAACTCGAGGACGCGATAGAGCAGCTCGAGGAAGTAAGAGAAGCTGAAGAGGCTATGGAGGAACTAAGAGAGACCGCGCCTGCTGAGATCATTGCTGCAATGAAAGAGGTCTTCGACGCGGATATGAAGAAGCGTGCGGGAGAGGAGGATGCAGAATGAAGAACATCCTCAATATAATCAGACATGATGCCCGCAGGCTCACGTCCAGTGTCGTGGCGATAATCACCATAATGGGACTCTGCATAGTGCCTTGTCTCTATGCATGGTTCAACATTTTCTCCAACTGGGCACCGTATGAGTCGGATGCAACAGGGAGGATACTCGTTGCAGTAGCAAATGAGGACAACGGGGCGGAGCTTCTCGGACTGAAGGTGAACGTGGGAGATAAGATAACAGATGCGCTCAAGGCGAACGACGCTATCGGCTGGCGGTTCGTGGACAGCAAGGACGAGGCTGTCGAGGGCGTGTATGCGGGCGATTACTATGCGGCACTTATCGTACCGGAAGACTTCAGCATGGACGCCATGAGTTTTGTCACCGGCACACTCAAGAATCCGCAGCTCATATACTACGAGAACGAGAAGAAGAACGCGATAGCGCCTAAGATCACAGGCAAGGCCAAAACGGCTGTCCAGGAGCAGGTCAATGCGGCCTTCGTTGAGACGCTGGCCAAGTATGTCTCGGATGCCGCAACGGTCATGAACTCCAGCGGCTACGACCCTCAGCGGGTGTTCTCGGACCTCGGGGGCAAAATGGAAGACCTGGCTGACAGGCTGGAGAACTGCGAGACCATGCTGAGCGCTGCACAGGGGCTTGCTGACTCGGCTTCGAGCCTGATGGATGTGTCCGACCAGCTGCTTGGCAGCGCTGAAGTGACTGCACAGGGCGCGGAAGGGCTGCTGGATACCGCGGGCAAGGACTTGCCGGATGCGGACAAGACGCATAATACCGTGGCAGAAACTCTGACCAAGGAGAAGAACCTCATTGACAGCAACCTGACGGGAATAAACAAGGACATGACAGCGGCAGCGCTGAATGTAGAAGCATATAACGAGTACGTACTTGGTAAACTGCCAAAACACAAAACCCAGGTCGAGAACATGAGACAGTCGGCTGAGCGTACAGAGAAGTATCTCAATGACCTCGGGTATACTGTTTTGTCGTCACAGTTCGGCGAAATCGCTGATCAGCTTGCTGAGATAGAGACGCAGATGGATCAGCTCGAGAAGGCTGAGGAAAGCACCTGGGAGCAGAGGCAGAAGCAGATAACCGACCTCAGTGACAAGATAGACCAGACAAGAAAGAATGCTGAGAGCATCGATGAGAAGAAGATAAAACAGCTGGATGCAGACCTTCTCAGCGCCATAAAGAACACAAGGCAGGCGCTTGCCGATTCACGTGCAGCGCTGGGCGGCGTGGAGACTGACCTCGGCGGGCTCAGTGATGTGCTGGCAGGCTACAGTAAATCTCTTGCCAGCCTCGAAGGCAGCCTCAACAGCACTGATGTATCTCTCAGTTACATGAAGAACGGCATCAATGCCATAGCTGAAATCTTCAACCGCATCGGAGGCAATCAGACGCTGAGTGAAGTCAATGACCTTCTGGCCGGTGACCAGTCAGCAGTTGCGGAATATCTCGCATCACCGGTCAAAATGAAGACAGAGGTGATATATCCGATAGAGACATACGGATCAGCGATGGCCCCATTCTATACTGTTCTGGCACAGTGGGTAGGAGCACTCTTGACAGCTGTACTGATCAAGACCGGTGTGAAGAAGAGAGATGACCTTGTGGACCTCAAACTGAGAGAGCAGTTCCTTGGAAGATATGCTCTGTATCTCTTCGTGGGACTGGCACAGGCATTGATAGTATCGCTTGGAGATCTTCTGTA
>CAMIWY010000207.1 GCA_946402595.1 uncultured Clostridia bacterium | reverse complement strand
CGCTGGGTGCTCTTGACCTCAAACTGAGGCAGGAGATGCAGTACGAGCTTGTACGCCTGAAGAAGGAGCTCGGCATCACATTCCTGTACATTACACATGATCAGGAAGAAGCTCTGACGATGTCCGACAAGGTCGTCGTCATGAACGAAGGATACATCCAGCAGGAGGGTACGCCTGAACAGATCTACGATGAGCCGGTCAACGCTTTCGTTGCAGACTTTATCGGAGACAGCAACATCCTTCCGGGACAGATGGTGGATGAGAAGGTCGTACGCATCAACGGCATCGACTATCCGTGTATCGACGGTACTGAGCAGGGCTTCCCTCCGCGCCGCAAGGTCGACGTGGTCATCAGGCCTGAGGACATAGACATTACGCCTTACGGACAGGGACAGTTCAACGGGACCATCATCTCCAAGCTGTTCATCGGCGTCCACTATGAGATGCTGGTGCAGAGCGAGGACGGCAAGGTCGAATGGCTGCTTCAGAACTACGATCAGCATGATGTAGGCGAGAAGATAGGCATGAAGGTTGATCCTGAGAACATCCAGATCATGCACAAGCCTAAGAATGAAGCCGAATCGGCGATGGAGATCGACATATGATAGCAAAGAAGCGTTTTGCAGCTCCGTTCATTATATGGATCATAGCGGGAACAGTCATCCCGCTCGCTTCGATTGCATATTACGGATTCTCATCGAGAGATGGAGGGTTCACATTCTCCAACATCACTGCGATGTTCCAGCATGACCACATGCAAGCACTCGGTCTGTCACTGCTTCTCGCGGTGATCAGCACGATCATATGCCTTCTTCTTGCGTTCCCGATGGCAATGGTTCTGAGGGACAGCAAGTACGGCAAGCAGGGCTTCCTCATATTCGTCATCATACTTCCGATGTGGATGAACTTCCTTCTGAGGACGATGGCGTGGCAGGTGCTGCTTGAAAGACAGGGCGTAATCAACGGACTTCTTGCAGCTGCAGGACTTCCGAGACAGGAAATGATGAACACTCCGGGGGCAATAGTTCTCGGTATGGTATATGACTTCCTGCCGTTCATGATCCTGCCGATATACAACACGGTATCCAAGATAGACAACCATCTTATCGAGGCGGCCTATGACCTCGGAGCCAGCAAGGCGATGACCTTTGCAAGAGTCGTACTGCCGCTGTCGGTACCGGGAATAGTCAGCGGTATCACGATGGTGTTCATACCGGCCCTCACCACATTCGTTATCTCGAACATGCTGGGCGGAGGCAAGATCAACCTCATCGGAAACATAATCGAGCAGGAGTTCACGGTCAACTCCAACTGGTATCTGGGCAGCGGACTGTCGCTGGTCATGATGGTATTCATAATATTCAGCATGGTGCTCCTTCAGAAGTTCGATAAAACGGGCGGAGCCAATCTTATCTAAAGGCAGGGTTGAAGATGAAGAAAACTCTCGGAAGAATATATGTATTAATAATCCTGCTTTTCCTGTATATGCCGATACTGACGCTTATCGTGCTGTCTTTTAATGACGCAAAATCGATGTCAGTATGGACAGGGTTCAGCCTCCACTGGTATCAGGAGCTGTTCCAGAGCAGGCTCATGATGGGTGCGGTGGTCAATACGTTCTCAATAGCTATACTTGCAGCTCTCATTGCGACAGTCATCGGTACGATGGGTGTGCTCGGAATGGCGGCAATGAAGCAGAGACAGGAAAACGTGCTGATGGGACTCAACAATATCCCGATGCTCAATGCGGACATAGTTACCGGAATAGCTCTTATGCTGTTCTTCCTCATGGTCAGATGGCCGAGAGGATACATGTCGATCCTGTTCGCGCACACGGTATTCTGCATCCCTTACGTCATACTCTCGGTCAAGCCGAGACTGAACAAGAATACAGATAAGCTGTTTGAGGCTGCGCTGGATCTCGGAGCATCTGAAAGGTACGCGTTCAGAAAGATTGTTCTGCCTGAACTCAGACCCGGGATCATGTCGGGTTTCCTGCTTTCCTTCACAATGTCTGTCGATGACTTCATCATCACATACTTCACAAGAGGAGCAGGCATCAATACCATCTCCACACTCATATACAGTGAGGTCAAGATAGGTATCAGACCGAGTCTGTTCGCACTGTCGACGATAGTATTCGTTGTCGCACTCGTGGTGCTCATAACAGTGAATCTGAGGCAGAGCCGGCAGGACAGGGCTGCTGCCTGAGCATTATTAATAAAGCAGTGACATGTGCCGCACATTACGTGCGGCATTTTGCATTTCACAAGCTAAAACTGCCGGTATCGTGTATAATGAATAAAGTATGTTACCGAAGGAGCAGATTCAAATGGAAAGCAAAGACAAAATCGTTTATCTTGACTGGGACTATATCACATCGTTCATGACGGATGCGTTCATAGGCTACGGGGTGCCTGCAGAGGATGCTGCCATCTGTGCGGATGTGCTTGCTGAAGCGGACAGGAGGGGAGTAGACAGCCATGGCTGCAACCGCTTCAAGCCTATATATATTGACAGATTTGAGAACGGAACACTTCTGCCGAAGACTGAAATAGAGATCCTGAAGGAGACTCCGACAACACTTGTCATGGATGCTCATAACGGCATGGGTATGGTAGCGAGCTACAGAATGATGAAGAGCCTTGTTGAGAAGGCAAAGACCTGCGGCATGGCAGGCGGAGCGATACGCAACTCCACACATTACGGCATGGCTGCCTACTGGGCCATGATGGCAAGCAAGGAAGGCCTCATCGGCATCACAGGCACCAACGCAAGACCGTCGATTGCTCCTACATTCGGAGTGGACAACATGATGGGCACCAACCCGCTTACATTCGCGCTTCCTACTGACGAGGAATTCCCGTTCTGCATAGACTGCGCTACTTCAGTTGTTCAGCGCGGCAAGATAGAGTATTACGCCCGCCAGGGAATGGATACTCCGTCGGGCATGGTCATCAGAAACGACGGATCATACATGACTGACAACAACGAGATCCTGAAGGCACTCGTGAACGGAACTGCGGCTCTTGCACCTCTCGGAGGAGCAGGTGATGAGATGTGCGGCTACAAGGGATACGGATATGCCGCAGTAGTTGAGATCCTGTCTGCGGCACTGGCAGGCGGACAGTACATGAAGGCTCTGACAGGAAGAGCTCCTGACGGAAGCCCTCAGATGTACCACCTCGGACACTTCTTCTTCGTAGTTGATCCTGACGCATTCATGGGGCAGGAAGAATTCAGAAAGACTGCGGGTGAGATCTGCAGAGCTCTGAGAGCATCGAAGAAGGCTCCGGGCCAGGAGCGCATATGGACTGCAGGAGAGAAGGAGCACGACAAGTGGCTTGAGCGCAAGGACAAGGGAGTCCCGCTGAATGCTTCTGAAAGAAGCGACCTCACGGCAGTCCGCGACAAGCTTGGACTGGACTACACGTTCCCATGGGAATAAGCAGTCAGGTTTGATGTAAGACAGGAATAAATGGTACAATTATCAGGATATAACCAATCAGCCGCAGAGACGGCGCAGAACTAAGAACTAAAGACAAGGACTGAGGAAACTGATATGAAGGGAATAATACTTGCAGGCGGAGCAGGCACAAGGCTGTATCCGCTTACGATCGTTACATCCAAGCAGCTTCTGCCGGTGTATGACAAGCCGATGATCTATTATCCGCTGTCGACACTGATGCTCGCCAAGATCCGTGAAGTGCTGATCATAAGCACTCCGGAAGACACCCCGAGGATAAAGACTCTCCTCGGAGACGGCTCGCAGTTCGGCATGGTGCTTTCGTATGCTGTTCAGGAGAAGCCTGAAGGGCTTGCACAGTCCTTCATGATAGGCCGTGAATTCATCGGTGATGATGC
>CAMIWY010000206.1 GCA_946402595.1 uncultured Clostridia bacterium | reverse complement strand
CCGGTCTCTCGCCTACAAGAATGACTGTGACTTTCGGATGTGTAACTTCTGTTACCTGATCCTCAGTCGGTACACGTGAGTACTTGATGTAGATAGGAGTTCCTACTGAAAGTCCCTCTACCTTAAGTCCATCCATGATACCTTTCATTACATCTGAGATGTTAGCATCGAATGCTGTCGATGACAGACCTTCTGAAGCGATGATCTGTACATCAGGATTCATGATGCAGTTCTCTCTGATAGCCTGCTTGGTCTCGTCGTCAAGAAGACGTCCAAGGTCAGGTCTTGCAAGGTATTCGTCCTTGTCTTTGCATACGCTCTGGATGCGGAAGAATCCGTTCTCTTCGATAAGTTCATCTGACGGATCATTAAGTACAGCGTCGAATGCGCCTGCGTGGTCCGCAAGAAGTCTCAGATAAGGGATAGTCTTGCATCTTGCTCCTGCTCTGCCGATGCATACTCTGGCAGCCGTGATCTTTCTCATCTCACGAAGAGCTTCCTCGTCCTTGGCATTGTCAAGGTAGTACTGCTCATTCAGAGGGATAGCACGGATATCAGGTACTTCGCCGTCTTCAACTTCACAGGCACTTGGAGCGGATGCTTTCTGGTCGACTTTGCCAGCCATGGTTTCCCTTACGACCGACTCGATCATTTTCTTTAATTCTTCATCGTTCATCTTGTTACCTCCGTCATGCTGTGTTTAAAGGAAGATTGATGCGTCGCCGCAGAGCTCTGTCGGTTTGCCGTCTTCTGTGAGCAGTCCCATGTCGATCATCCACTTCATGAATGCAGGAGCAGGTGTCTTGTGTGAAAGTGCTCTCAGTGCGATATCATCCTGGAAACTTGTATCCTGATATGCAAGCATTACATCGTCTCCCTGTGGAACGCCCATGAAGTATCCTGCGCCTTCCATTGTTGTCAGCATCGTTCCCATCTGCTGGTCGTCGATGGTGATAGGTGTATGGTTGGTGAAGCATGGTGCCATACCCATTGGAAGTCCCATAAGTTTACCCATGAAGCAGTCTTCCAGGTTCGCCCTGATCATTTCCTTACCGTCGTAAATGGTCTCAGGTCCGATGAATCCGGATACATTGTTTACCATGAATGGCTTGAAGAATCTCGCAAATCCGTATGTACGTCCTTCAAGTGTCATCTCATCAACACCCTCATCAGCATCGATGGATACCTCTGAACCCTGTCCTGTCTCGAAGTAGTTCAGGTTAGGTCCTGTCGTCCAACCATAATCCTCAGCGATGTGATATCCTTCGATGAGCATCTCTCTGTTCGTACCGAAGTCGTCATTTGCTTTCTGTGTTCCTGCAATCGACTGGAATACCATTGACAGAGGAACTCCTCTCTTAATAGCATCCATCTGAGTCGTGATGTGTGAAAGTACGATCAGCTGTGAAGGAACCTTCCATTCATTCATGAAGTCATACAGTCTGTCTGCGATCCTCTTAGTACTTTCGAAGTTGTCCTCTACCGGGTTGATTCCTATGCATGCGTCTCCGCATCCATATGTCAGACCTTCCATAACACCCATCAGGATCTCTTCAGGATCATCTGTCGGGCTGTTTGTCTGACATCTGTAGGAAAGTGTACCCGGCTGTCCGATCTCAGTACGGCACTTTGTGATCTTGTAGATCTTGGATCCGCCGTATACCAGATCCATGGCGCTCATGATCTTTGCTGTAGCAGCAGCGACCTCACCGATGATTCCTCTGGTCATCCACTGGATCTTAGCACAGTCAGTCTTGTCTGAAAGAACAAGATTACGGAACTCACCGATGGTCAGATTCTTCAGAGCTTCATATGTTCTCTGATTCATTCCATCAAGCTCAGTTCTGGTGACTTCGTCCTTCTCAGCAGGAACTGCAGGATGCTCTACGATATCACCTACCGTGAGTTCGGACAGAACAACCTTCGCCGCAACTCTCTCAGTCTCGTCCGCAGCCGCGATACCCTGCAGTCTGTCTGCAGATTTCGGCTCGTTCGCCTTGGCCAGCACATCATTAATGTCCTTAAATGAATAGCTGACACCGTTCAATGTTGTGCGTAGTTTCATTCTTTTCCACCTTTCTTTGAAATGTGCTTCGATTTGAGTCTGAACATTACGTCGTTTACAGTGCTCAAAAACTACTAAAAGTGATAAGTTACTTGTTTCCTCCCGCGAGCAGCACTTCATAGACGATCTTTGCCACTTCACCCTCGTCATATCCATGCTTCTCTGCAAGTGATTTGATATATTCACACGCGCCTTCTTTCGAAAGCCCGAGTGTATCCATTATTATGTGTTCCGCGAAGCTCATGTTCTTGTCTTTCGCGAAGCTCTCAGTCGATTCGTTGAATTCTCTCTCCAGTTCACGCATACGCTTCTTGCGCGCGGCGTCTACCATGATCCCCGGTACGATCTTCCTCTCCTCAAGAGGCCTCGTAACAAAAACATCACACGCCCCGAGGAAATTATCCTGCGTCTCTCCCGGCCAGTTGTCTGCCAGGACCGATACCGTGCAGTACTTCGAATGTTCCGTAACATATTTCAAAGTCTCAGCAAGATTAAGGACATTATTACTTGCTTCCGTGATGAGAACAGCCTCTTCGCTCTTAAGCGCAAGAAGTATCAGCTCCAGATCATTCTCAGCAAAAGCTACAGTCTCCTCTCCGGCCTTTTTTATCATTTCAGCAGCAAGCTGTCTTTCTCCCTCGTCAGAAAGACAAATGATAACATCCATGTTCTGCAAGATCCCGCTATACGTCATTCTCTGCTGTTCTCCTATACTTCAGCTTACGGACTGGCTATACGATAAAGTCAAAGCTTACTTCTGTACCGTTTTCATCGGAGCTTATCCTGAGCACACCATTCAGCTTGTCCTCTACCATCGCTCTGATGATCGAAAGGCCATGTGTGCCGTCTTTCTTTTTCTCCGGATCGAATCCTATCCCGTCGTCTTTATATGTAAGCTTGGATGTGAGATATCCCTTCGTGATGTCGATCGAGATATTCCCGCTGTTTCTCCCCTCGAACGCATACTTCATCGAGTTGCATATGAGCTCGTATACTATGGAGATTATCGTATTACATGGTTCATCACGCACCAGGACGTCATCGTCCCCTGTAATCGTCATCGTGACGTCTTTGTCTCCAGTCACGAGGTCCATCTTGTTCTGGAACACATATTCCAGTGCCTGCTTCACGCCGATCTCGCCTTCGTTCTGCAGCTTGAGCTCGGTTATCGACATCAGCATACCGATCCTGTCATTCATCTCAGAATAGCCTGCGCGCTCGTCAGGATCCTCTATGCTCGACATCTTTTCACCGGCGAATTCTCTCAGGAACAGAAGTCCGTTCTTCACCGAGTGGCGCTCCTCATGGAGCCTCAGGTTGAGGTCATTTATCTCTTCTCTGCTTTTCTCCGACTGTGTCACATCGTCAAGGATGACAGCGCACTTTATGTTGCCCTTGTTTATTTCGATCACACGGCCGTCCAGAGTGTATCCTCTCATCTGGAAACGGTATCTTCCCTCGGAATCGTTCCCCAGGATATTATGGATCTCCATGCCGAATATGTGTCCGACATATCCAAGCTCCTTGAATATCCCCGCGACAAAGTCATTATAGTAGCAGATTATGTTGTCAGTATTCACAAGGATAAGGCCTTCGTGGAGCTGATCGATTATTTTCTCAAGCTCTTTGATGTCAAGATCAAGCTCCGACCTTTCCGTAAGCTCGCTGTTCGAGTCTTCTATCTCCTGCTTGTCGTAGAGCTTTTCATATATCAGTACCGCGACTGTCTTGTTCCTGTGCTTGATCGGATACACCTGCTGTATCATGACCCGGGACGATATGACCTCTTCACCCGTCACGTTCTTCG
>CAMIWY010000205.1 GCA_946402595.1 uncultured Clostridia bacterium | reverse complement strand
GCGGCTGTAGTAGTCGACGAGGCTTACGGAGACTTCATGCCTAACCAGAATTCGGCGGCAAAATTCCTCGAAAAGTACGAGTGCATGATCATGATGCGCACGCTTTCCAAGGCGTTCGGCCTTGCCGGACTCAGGATCGGCTATATCATCGCGCACAAGCCGGTGATCGCAGCAATGCGCAAGATCACGAACCCGTACCAGGTGAGTGAATTTGCCCGCGAGCTCGGAGGAGAAGCGCTCCGCCACTCCTATCATATCTGGGAGAACGTTACGGATTTTGCCAGGATGAAGAGAGAAATCAAGGCGACTGTAGGGCACAAGCTCCACATCGCACAGACTTATGACACTGTCTCGATATTCCTGCTTTGGCATGATGACGAGAACGTAGACCTCAAGCAGGAGTTCTTCGACAGGGGAGTCCTCTGCGTATCCGGATCGGACTTCACGGGACTCGGCAAGAATTACGCGAGAATAAGGCTGCCGAAGATAGATGAGTTCCCGGTGCTGTTCAGGGCTATAAAGGACATCGATCAGGGGAAGTAGACTCAGATAATCTCAATAAAAAACGCCTGACGGCTTAATTGCTGTCAGGCGTTTTGCATCGCTGTATATTGTTGGTCCTGTATGGAAGTGCAGCCGGAATATCAGGAATCGAGGAGATTCCCAAAGCTGCTGACTATGCTGCCGCTGATGCGGCCTGTGTGGACATCACAGTAGTTGGCTATGAGTGTTCCGACGATCAGGAGAACCATGGCTTCGGCTTCCTTCTTGCCGACTTCGTCCCCGTATACCTTGATGAGGGCTTCTTCCATTACTTTGCGCCAGTCAGCGAATTCCTCTTTGACAAGAGCGGCGATTTCATCGTTGTAATGGGTCAGGACGTAGATCTGCGAAAGTGCGCTAGGACGCTTGTCACCGAAATTGTTCTCTGCTACATAAGACATGAATGCGTTGAGATAATTGATGTTCGACTTGTAGCGCTTGCGGCTGTGTGTCTTAAACCAGTCGATACAGATCTGCGAAACAAAGTCGCGGACGTACTTGATGTAACTCAGTACGAGATCGTCCTTGCTGTTGAAATAGTTGAGGAGATTGGCATGCGACATGCCTGCCTCTCTTGCTATATCCCTGAGAGAGACGTTCATCATTGGCGTCTCTTTCATGCATTTCTCAAAGGCCATCAGAATGTCCAGCCTTACCTTTTCTTTATCTACTATCAGTGGCATAAGCCTCTCCTTTTCCCAGTCCTTTTCTTACCACCACGGCATAAATCTGACCGCGTGGTCATTCGCTGTTCATGCAGTATTGTATCAGAAAAGTGTTGAAAAATGAATGAGTTGAGCCATATAATCCGCTCTGTATGAAAAAAATGCAATTCGCGGTTTCTGACCTCTATTCATTTTGTTTTTTTTACCAGAGGTAAAGTGGTATAATCTAAAAGATTTGACATGGTGAGGGGCGGAGAAAGATAAAAGATAAGAGGTGACCGGTCATGGAAAACATGGACAGAGCTGCAGACATGCAGAGTGAAGACAAATACGAAAAAAGACACAGGATGTTTGCGCAGATCCTCAAAGAAGAGCTTCTGCCTGCAATGGGGTGCACTGAGCCTATCGCTATAGCGTATGCTGCGGCAGTAGCGGCAAAGACTCTGGGACAGTGCCCGGATGAGATGGTGATCGAGGTCAGCGGGAACATCATCAAGAATGTAAAGAGCGTAGTAGTGCCGCATACCGGCGGACTGAGAGGCATCCCGGCTGCAGCTGCTGCCGGCGCAGTGGCGGGCAACGCAGATGCTGAGCTCGAAGTAATCTCCAATGTGACACCTGAGCAGATCGAAGAGATGAGTGAGTACATGAAAAATGCTCATCTCGAAGTACGCCATGTAGATAACGGGCACATCTTCGACATCATCATAACTGCAAAGAAGGACGGTGAAGAGGCATGTGTCAGGATAGTGGACTATCATACCAATATAGTTCTCATCAAAAAGAATGATGAGGTGCTGCTCGAGAAGGAAATCGTTGAGCAGACAAGCGGCCTGACAGACAGGAGCGTTCTGTCCGTAAGACGTATCGTCAAGTACGCAAACATGGCGGATCTTGATGAAGTAAGGGAAACCCTTGAGAGACAGATCAGCTACAACATGGCCATAGCTCAAGAGGGATTAAGAGGCAACTACGGTGCCAACATCGGTTCTGTTCTGCTTTCAGGTCATCCGGATGACATCACCTACAGGATGAGAGCGTATGCCGCAGCGGCAAGCGACGCCCGTATGAACGGCTGCGAACTGCCTGTAGTCATCAACTCCGGAAGCGGCAACCAGGGTATCACAGCAAGCGTTCCTGTCATCGTATTCGCAAGGTGCAACAACAAGACGCATGAGCAGCTGCTGCGTGCACTCCTTGTTTCCAATCTTGTGACTATCCACCTCAAGACCGGCATCGGCAGACTCTCGGCTTACTGCGGAGCGGTCAGCGCGGGATGCGGTGCAGGAGCCGGCATAGCATACCTTCAGGACGGAAGCGTGGACGCCGTTGCTCACACAGTAGTAAACGCTATAGCGATCGATTCAGGTATCGTATGCGACGGAGCCAAGGCAAGCTGTGCAGCCAAGATAGCATCGGCTGTAGATGCAGGCCTCATGGGCTACTCGATGTTCAGACAGGGAGACCAGTTCTTCGGCGGCGACGGTATCATCAAAGACGGAGTTGAGAAGACCATCGAGACCGTCGGCAAGCTCGCAAGACGCGGCATGAAGGAGACCGACGAAGAGATCATCCGCCTGATGCTCGAAGACTAGAAAAATGTGACAATGGGGACGGTTCTGACTGTCAGAAAAGATGACAGTCAGAACCGTCCCCTTTGTCATAAAAAAGTGCGCCCTGCAAATCCTGCGATGCAGGACCTGCGAGGGCGCAAAAGCAAAGGTTGAAAGGTCTCAGATCAGCACCTTGGACAGGAAGTCCTGTGTTCTCTCCATCTGCGGGTGGTTGAGAACTTCGTCAGGGGTTCCCTGTTCAACTATGTATCCGCCGTCCATGAAGATGACCTTGCTGGCTACTTCCTTGGCGAATCCCATCTCGTGTGTTACCACGACCATTGTCATTCCTTCTCTGGCCAGTGCCTTCATTACATCAAGAACCTCTCCGACCATCTCAGGGTCGAGGGCTGAAGTAGGCTCGTCAAAGAGCATCACTTCAGGGTCCATGGCGAGTGCTCTGGCGATTGCCACACGCTGCTGCTGGCCGCCCGAGAGGTTTCTCGGATACTGGTCAGCCTTGTCTGCAAGGCCGACGCGCTCAAGCAGCTTCATGGCTTTTTCCTCTGATGCCTTCTTATCTTCCTTCTTAACATTGACCGGACCGCATGTGAGGTTGTCAAGTACGGACATGTGAGGGAAGAGGTTGAAGGACTGGAATACCATTCCCATCTTGGTTCTTATACGGTCGAGATTCTGATCGGTTATAAGCTCGCCGTCTATGTATATCTCTCCGTCTGTCGGTTCCTCGAGCCTGTTGATGCAGCGAAGCATCGTTGACTTGCCGGAACCTGACGGACCGACGATGCACAGAACCTCGCCCTTGTCGATGTTCTGGTCGATTCCCTTGAGCACCTCAAGATCGCCGAAGCTCTTCTTAAGGCCTTTTACTTCGATCATGCTCATGCTGCAGCCTCCTTTCTTGCCATCCTGCGCTCATAGCCGTTGATGAGCTTGGAAAGAGGAATGGTCAGCACCATGTATGCGAGAGCAACGCCGATGTATGCCGGGAAGGTCTCAAATGATGAGGAGTTCCACAGCTGACCGCGGCGCAGGATCTCGACGACTCCTACGTAACCGAGTACCGATGTTTCCTTGATGAGGGTTACGAACTCG
>CAMIWY010000204.1 GCA_946402595.1 uncultured Clostridia bacterium | reverse complement strand
GCTTCTTCAAGGCGGATGGAAAAGAGTATTACGCCAAGAAAGGCGGAAGCCTGGCCACAGGATACAAAGCCATCAAGAGAGGTAAGAAGCTGAACGGTTACTATTTCTACGAGAAAGGTGACAATGTCGCTCAGATGGCGAAGGGTACTAAGATAAAGTATCTGAAGATACCGAAGTCCGGAAAGCTCGATGAGGCTTACGCACTGGGCATCAAGGTGCTCGACAAGAAGGGCTGGAAGCTCAGGACTGCGTTCAAGTATGCACGCAACACAAAATACGCTCACAGATCGATGCGCAGAAAGTCCATCAACGCGTATGCAAAGTACGGCTTCAAGAACAGGAAGGGGAACTGTTTCTGCAAGGCGGCGCAGTTCTTCGTGATGGCAAAGCTGCTTGGTTACGACATACATATGTATAAAGGGAAAGTCGGAACGTCGACACATTCCTGGACGACGATCAAGCATAAGGACGGTACATGGATGTACGATCCTGTGAAGCATGGCTATCTTGATCGTGCATGGAACAATGGCTTTTGGTACAAATTCAAAATGGGCAAGAAGGGCACTTGGAAATACTCTAAAGGCAAAAGAATGGATCGATGATTAGAAAATGGAGGTAGTGATGATGAAAAAGAAAGTGATCAGCTTCGTGCTGACGCTGGCCATCGCGATGTCGATGATGCCGGTAGGAGCCTTTGCAGCCGGCGAAGATGCGGCTGCGCAGCAGAATGACGGACCGAAGAGTCAGTGGAGCGCTGACAAGTCGTCGTACTTTGACGCGAACGGCGAAAAAGTGACGGGCGTCAGGAAGATCGGATCGAAGGTCTGGTATTTCAACGACAACGGTATCAAAAGAACGAAGAAAGGCTTCTTCAAGGCGGATGGAAAAGAGTATTACGCCAAGAAAGGCGGAAGCCTGGCGACGGGATACAAAGCCATCAAAAGGGGCAAGAAGCTGAACGGTTACTATTTCTACGAGAAAGGTGACAAGGTCGCTCAGATGGCAAAGGGTACGAAGATCAAGTATCTGAAGATACCGAAGTCCGGAAAGCTCGATGAGGCTTATGCACTGGGCATCAAGGTGCTCGATAAGAAGGGCTGGAAGCTCAGGACTGCGTTCAAGTATGCCCGCAACACGAGATACGCCAACAAATCGATGCGCAGAAAGTCCATCAATGCGTATGCAAAGTACGGCTTCAAGAACAGGAAGGGGAACTGCTTCTGCAAGGCGGCGCAGTTCTTCGTGATGGCAAAGCTGCTGGGATATAACGTTCACATGTACAGGGGCAAAGTCGGAACGGAGACTCACTCCTGGACGACGATCAAGCATAAGAACGGCACATGGATGTATGATCCCGTCGTTCTGCGCGGCGGCAGAGCGTGGAACCACAGCTTTTGGTACAAATTCAAGAAAGGCCAGAAAGGCACTTGGAAATACTCAAAGAGCAAGAGGATGGACTGATGGGAAGAAAATTTGAAATAGTCGTGATCGCTCTGATGGTAGTCTGCATGGCAGGAACGGGCATGGCGATCGGACATCAGAAAAACAAGGTCGACAAGCTGCGGAGCGATTCAGTCGCGGCTCTTGAAAAGAGCGTTTCGGTAGACGACTACAGGAAAGCGCAGAAGAAGCAGGTCGAAGATATCCTCTCCAAATATGAGAAGGATCTGTCGGAAGTCAGGACGCAGGAGGAAGCGGACAAACTCCTGTCTGCGGCCAAAGACGAGATCAAGCCGATCAAGACTGACAAGCAGCTGACAAAGATAGAAAAGAAAAAGGCTGAGGAAAAAGCGAAAAAGGAAGCTGCAAAGCGTGCGGCTGAGAAGAAGGCCGCCGAGGAGGCTGCCGCAGCGGCGGCAGCGGAAGCGGCTCAGCAGGCCGAGCAGGAAAGTTACAACTATTCTAACCAGGGCAATTCGGGGCGGAACAGTTCAGGCGGAGGCGGAAACAACTCGCAGAGCGATAACTGCGTCGATGAGAACAACAGTGACATCTGGAACTAATAGAAGATAATGAAACAAGACATAATACAATTTCGATATATCAGAGTCATTGCATGCCTTAGTATAGTGCTGCTGCACACTCTGTTCGCAAGCAATGTATACTTTGAAACAAGTATGAGCCTGACGGATCTGACGGTCACGAGGGCGGTAGAGAACCTTTTGATGTGGTGCGTGCCTTGCTTCGTGATGGTGACGGGAGCCCTGCTTCTTGAACCGGAGAAGGACGTCCCGCTGAAAAAGCTGTTCTCCAAATACATAATGAGGATGGTGCTTGCGCTCGTGATATTCACGTTCATTTTCGCAGTATTCGAAGCTGTGGTGAACGGAGGGGATATCGCGGCGGCAGGATTCTTCAAAGGCTGGCTGGACGACATGTTCACAGGGAACAGCTGGCCGCACATGTGGTACCTGTACATGATGATCGGCTTATACGCGATGTTGCCGGTCTACAAGGTCCTGTTCAGCCATGCATCAGACGCAGCGCTGAAGTACATCACAGCTGTGATGATAGTATTCGTGTCGGTGCTGCCTCTTTCGGGCATCACCGGACATGAGAGCGCATTCTATATACCGACGACGTTCATCTACCCGGCGTACCTTTTTCTCGGGCGAATGATATACACAGGACAGCTGCGGGTAAGCAGATATTTCGCGGTGATCCTGACGATAGGGTGCAGCCTGCTGATAGTGATGCTGACATATTTCAGATATATGTACGGCGATATCGCTGTCGGTGAGGACCTGATCCCGGTCTATGACAGGATGCTGTTCAGCTATCCGTCGATCCTTGTCGTAGGACAGTCGATAGGGATATTCTCGCTGCTCAGCAGTATCAAAACGAAGGCGGAGGCTCCTGCCCTGCTGGTGTCCATGGATCAGTGCTCGTTCGGGATCTATCTGATCCATATGATATTCCTGAAACTCGTGCTGCAGGTACTGCTCGTAGATCCGTATGAATACGGCGGAGCATGGCTGTTCGCAGCGATGGCAGGAGCATTCTTTACGGCAGGGTACATTGTGACATTCGTTCTCAGGAAGCTGCCGGGTGTGAAGCGTGTTTTATGATCATGACTAGTTTTAATTGTGTAAAGGAGGAGAGATCATGAAAAAGAAATTGTTAAAGAGGATCGTGGCACCACTGATGGCATTTGCTGTAGTGGTCAGTATGATCGCAGTGCCGCAGCAGGCAAAGGCGGACTCGATAGGCGACCAGCAGGAGATAAAGTATGGTAAGAAGTCGACATTCTATCTAACCGCCCCGGGAGATTATGTCCTTATCAATATGGGGAAAAAGGGAGTCAAAGCAAAAGACATCACAGTCAATAGCAGCAACAAAAAAGTCCTCGTCAAAGATAAGGACTTTGGGGCAGTAGCCGACGGAAAGAAACTGTATCCCGTTGTAAGAGTAAAGAAGCCGGGCAAGACGGTGCTTACTATAAAGGTAAAGAAAAAGCATTCGGTCAAAAAGTACAAATGCAGACTGACTGTCAAGAAATACAAAAGCCCGATGAAAAAAGTCACACTTGAGGGAAAGAGCCTGACAGCACAGTTCAAAGACGGCACTTTTGCAAGTCACAAACGCGTAGGAAGCAAAGGCAAGATATCGATAAAGGTAAAGAAGGGCTGGAAAGTCAAGAAGATCGATTATCACTACTACAACAGCAAGGGTTCCGCCAGAACAAAGAAGGTAAAGAACAATTCGACAGTGAAACTGCAGGACGGGGCTTCATTCAATTATGTCCTCTACAACAAAAAGCAGAATAGCATGATCAAAGGACAGATATTCATCGAGGAAGTAGTAAATGACAACGTTGATCCTCTGGAATGAGATAATGACCTTTTGAAAAATGGAGGTATCGAGGATGAAGAGAATAGTATCGATCATGTT
>CAMIWY010000203.1 GCA_946402595.1 uncultured Clostridia bacterium | reverse complement strand
CGGAGGTGCTGACAGAATGATCAGAGAAGGCTGCATGGACGGAGTGGATGCTGTCTTCGGCGCGCATGTCAGCCCCGATCTTCCGGCGGGACATATAGGAATACGTTACGATAAATTTTATGCAGCATCGGACATGTTCAGGGTCGATGTCAGGGGAATCACTTCACACGGAGCAGTCAGGGAAAAGGGCATTGATGCACTTGCGGCTGCCGCGGAGATGGTCACTGGGCTGCTGGCGCTGCCTCCCGGGGTGACACAGGATAAGTGCGTTCTGAACGTGGGAATAATGCGGTCAGGCACTGCCGGAAATATCATGCCGGGAGAGGCCGAATTTGAAGGAATAGTAAGGACTCTCGGACAGGAAAACCGTAGAAGGATGGAGGATGCTTTCAGAGAAACTGTAAGATCTGTCACTGACAGAACAGGTACATCTGCAGAAATAAGCTATATACACAGTCATCCGGGCATCGTAAATGATAACAGCATGACGGAGCTTACATACAGGGCAGCCTGCGAAGCATTCGGAGAGGAGAAGGTGCACATTCTGGAAGACCCTGTCATGATAAGCGAGGACTTCGGCTGCTTTCTGGATAAAGCGCCGGGTTCCTTTTACCACATAGGAGCGGGCTGCAGTCTGCCTCTTCACAATCCGGGATTCCTCCCTGAGGAGGATGTTGTGACTGAACTGGCTGTGATGCATGCAGCTGCGGTCTGGTCTTTTCTGACTGAAGAGGGGGTGTAACAGAATTGGGTATTCATGAGGAATGCGGTGTGTTCGGTGTGTATTCGGATCAGCCTGCTGATGTCGCAGGCATTTCATACTATGGTCTGTATGCACTTCAGCACAGAGGGCAGGAGAGCTGCGGTATAGTTGTAAATGATGACGGCGTTTTCTTTTCACACAAGGATCTTGGACTTGTAGGAGATGTTTTTAATGAAGACGTCATGCGTAAGATACCTCAGGGCAGAATGGCGGTCGGACATACAAGATACGGAACTACAGGAGCAGCCAGCAGACGCAACTGCCAGCCGATAGAAGTGAACCACCAGAAAGGACGCATGGCCGTCGCACATAACGGAAACCTTTCAAACGCCGCGCAGCTCCGGTCTGAACTTGAGATGTCCGGAGCGATATTCCATACGTCTACGGATACGGAGACTATTGCATATATCATTACCAGAGAACGGCTCCGCTCCGGGTCAATAGAAGAAGCTGTCGACAGGGCTATGGATACAATAGAAGGCGCGTACAGCCTTATAATCATGTCCCCGCAGAAGCTGATCTGTGCGAGAGATCCCCACGGGTTCAGGCCGCTTTGCTACGGAGTGACGGAAGACGGTATATATGTCGTCGCTTCGGAAACCTGCGCCCTTGCAGCGGCCGGAGCAGAATACATAAGAGATGTTGATCCCGGAGAGATAATTATTTTCAGCAGAAATGGCATAGAGTTCAGACGAAGGCACTGCAGCACACAGCCTGAAAAGCTGTGCATCTTTGAGTACATATATTTTGCACGTCCCGATTCAGTGATAGACGGAGCGCCGGTGCATAAAGCCCGTGAAAATGCAGGACGAATCCTTGCCCAGACACATCCCGTGGAAGCGGACATAGTGACAGGAGTGCCTGATTCAGGCCTCGATGCTGCTCTCGGATTCAGCAAAGAATCAGGGATACCGTATGGAATAGGCTTAATAAAGAACAAATATATCGGCAGAACATTCATAGAGCCAGGCGGAAGACATGATAAGGTCAGGATCAAGCTGTCCGTGATAGAAGAGGCGGTCAGAGGCAAAAGGGTCGTGCTGGTAGACGACTCCATAGTGCGCGGGACTACCATGGGCCGCATTTCAGGACTTCTCAGAGAAGCAGGCGCCTCTGAGATACACATAAGGATCTCTGCACCTCCGTTCATGTATCCGTGTTACTACGGAACAGACATAGATTCACAGGAAAACCTTATAGCATGCAGATACAGCATAGACGAGATCACTTCAATCATAGGCGCGGACTCGCTCGGATATCTTCCTGCAGACAGACTCGGAGAGCTCTGCGGACACAACGGATACTGCAGCGCGTGCTTTACAGGCGAGTATCCGACAGACGTTTCAGGCGGCATTAGCAAAGACCGATTTGAACGCCGTCTGTCAGAAATGGCGGAGGAAACAGATGAGTGACTATACAGGAAAGATCATCCTCGAAAGCGGTGAAGAATACTATGGATACAGATTCGGATCAGATCAGGACAAGGTCCTTGAGATCGTTTTCAATACATCTATGACAGGCTACCAGGAAATACTATCCGATCCGTCATACACTGATCAGGCTGTAGTTATGACTTATCCTCTGATCGGCAACTATGGAATGAATGGTGAAGATTATGAAACGGAGATCCCTTCGATAGGGGCTCTCATAGTCCATGAATATAATGATGAACCGTCAAACTACAGGAGCAGGGAGACCCTTGGCGATGTAATGAAGAGGTTCGGAATCGCCGGAATAAATGGCGTGGATACCAGAATGCTCGGTAGATCGATCAGAGACATTGGGAGCCGCAAGGTGCTTATAACTTCTCCGGAAGTGACCCGTGACGAGGGTCTGAAAATCATTGAGAAGACCGTGATCCCGCATGACTCTGTATCCAGAGTCAGCTGCAGCGAGCCGTGGGTATCGCCTCCTGAGAAAGAGGAATACCATGTCATGGCGATAGACTGCGGAATGAAGAGGAACATCGTGAGGTCGCTCAACAGGAAAGGCTGCAGAGTCACAGTTGTTCCGTGGGATACAGCTGCAGAGGAGATAATGCAACTTGATCCTGACGGCATATTCATTTCGAACGGCCCCGGAGATCCTGAGGATGTTCAGGAGACCATAGAGACTGTCCGCGGCCTTATAGGCTGCAAGCCTATTTTCGGCATCTGTCTCGGTCACCAGATAATAGCGCTTGCCTACGGAGCGAGGACTTATAAACTCAAGTTCGGCCACCGAGGCGGGAACCATCCTGTAAAGAATATTGAAACAGGCAAAATAGAAATAACATCGCAGAATCATTCCTACGCGGTCGACGGTGAGAGTCTTGCCGGTACACCGCTGACAGCAACTCACATCAATATCCTCGACAACACAATTGAAGGTATGAGGTGCGAAAAAGATAAGGTTTTCAGCGTCCAGTATCATCCGGAAAGCGCGCCGGGGCCGCAGGACAGCGGATATCTCTTCGACCGTTTCATTGATCTTATGGAAGAAGGAAAAAATGCCTAAAAGAACCGATTTAAAGAGAATACTTGTCATAGGCTCAGGTCCGATAGTGATAGGGCAGGCGGCAGAATTCGATTACGCAGGGACACAGGCATGCCTTGCTCTTAAGGAGGAAGGCTATGAGGTCATACTCTGCAACTCCAATCCCGCGACCATAATGACGGACACTTCCATAGCGGACAAGGTATACATGGAGCCTCTGACGCTGGAATACATTGCGAGGATAGTCAGGTATGAGAGACCTGATGCGATACTGCCCGGCATAGGCGGACAGACGGGGCTCAATCTGGCGATGCAGCTTGAGAAAAAGGGCGTTCTGAGAGAGTGCCGTGTTGAACTCCTCGGAACAGACAGCAGATCCATTGAACTGGCGGAGGACAGGGAAGGATTCAAAAGACTGTGCGAGAGCCTGGGAGAGCCCGTACTTCCTTCGGAGACAGTTTCTTCAGCCGAAGAGGCAAAACGCATCGCGGAAATGATCGGTTATCCTGTCGTGCTCAGGCCTGCGTTTACCCTTGGCGGTACTGGAGGAGGATTCGCTGATGACGAGGACGAGCTGTCACATATGATAAGAAATGCCCTTGAGCTTTCTCCTGTCCATCAGGTATTGATAGAAAAAAGCGTCAAGGGGTTCAAGGAAATCGAATATGAGGTGA
>CAMIWY010000202.1 GCA_946402595.1 uncultured Clostridia bacterium | reverse complement strand
TCTTAGCCATGATTACAGGAATAGGGCACTGCTTGCCGCCAGCATCAATTCTCATTAGTTTATACCTCCGGTTTTATAATAATTAGAAAGCGGATGCGCTGTCAGCATGGACTGCTGCCGGCTCTGCCGCTGTTTTTAACACCAAATAATAATATACTATTAATACGGCAGAGTGACCTATTGAAAAAATCTATACCGGATGGCCGGGAAATAGCTCAGACGCAGGCTGAAGAATATGGGCGCATTTGTCTGCAAAAATATACCGCAATGCGGTGTTTCGCTGTGACTTTTTCGCCTCTGATATAGTATGATTATAGGGATTACAGAGCAGGAAGGAAAACACATGGTTATATTTGATCTTGACGGAACATTATGGGATTCCGGAGAATCTGTAGGAGCATCGTGGAACATTGCCATACAGCGTGCCGGGTACGGTTTCACCGTCACTGCTGATGACCTCAGGCGTAATATGGGCAAAACGATGAATGAGATCGCAGATGATCTGTTCGGGGTCCTGCCTGAGAAGGAACGCTATGAGCTTGCGAGAAAATGCGAGGTCTTCGAGAATGCATATATCACGGAGCACGGGGGCAGGCTGTTTGAAGGAGTCCGCGAGACCCTGAAAGAGCTGCACGAGGCTGGCGCGATAATGAGCATCGTCAGCAACTGTCAGGAAGGGTATATCCCGGCCTTCCTCACATCGATGGATATGCACAGTTACTTCATTGACTATGAGGAGTGGGGCAGAAGCGGACTTCTCAAGGCTGACAACATACGCCTTGTCATGGAGAGGAACGGTGCAGAAAAAGCTGTGTATGTAGGAGACATCCAGAAGGATGCAGACGCCTCCGCAAAGGCGGGCGTTCCGTGCATATGGGCGGCATATGGATTCGGACACATCGATAAGCCTGCAGGAGTGCTTAATGAGTTCAGCGAGCTGCCGCAGGTACTGAAGGAATTAGGTTACTTATAAATACCGGGAAATCGGGAAGCATTGAATCATGAAGCTTAATAACAAAAGAACTGTACTTGTAGGTCTGGCATTCCTGTCCATCTGTGCTTTCTGGCAGATGTACGACAATGTAGTGCCCCTCATACTGACCAAGACATTCCATCTTAATGAGACTTTCTCGGGTGCTATAATGGCCGCGGACAACGTGCTTGCGCTGTTCCTGCTGCCGTTCTTCGGCACCCTTTCTGACAGAACAGGCAGCAGGCTCGGCAAGAGAACACCATACATACTTGCCGGGACCGCGGCCGCTGTCATCCTTCTCAACATTCTTCCAGTACTGGACAACAGCTACTATGCATCCCCGTCGCCGGGCAAGATAGCGGCTTTCGTAATACTGCTCGGACTGCTGCTCATCGCGATGGGAACATACCGTTCGCCGGCTGTTGCACTCATGCCTGATGTGACGCCAAAGCCTCTGAGATCCAGGGCCAATGCAATCATCAACCTGATGGGCGCTGTAGGAGGGATCATCTATCTCGCTGTCGCGGCTGTCATGTACCCGAATTCAAAAGTCCTCGGCATGGAGCATGTGAATTATCAGCCGCTTTTCATCGTCGTTTCAGCAATTATGATCGTATCGATCGCTGTAATGTTCGCAACTATCAGAGAACCTCAGCTGGCAGAGGAGAATCAGGCTCTCGAAGCTCAGCATCCGGAGTGGAATCTCGCAGAAGATGACGGAAGCGGCAACGAAGTGCTGCCTCAGAAGGTCAGGAGAAGTCTGATGTTCCTCCTCGCCTCGATCGCCCTGTGGTTCATAGGCTATAACGGCATCACAACGTGGTTCACGACATATGTTGACCAGGTCATGGGGCAGGGCCTCGGAGGAGCTTCGACCTGCCTTCTCATAGCGACGGGCGGAGCGATCATTTCATATATCCCTATCGGCCATATAGCGCACAGGATAGGAAGAAAGAGAACTATAATGATCGGTATCGTTCTGCTCGCGGCGTGCTTCCTCGGCGGATTCTTCCTGACGACAGCATTCCACAGCATCAACGCGGTCATGTTCATAGTCTTTGCGCTCGTCGGTTTTGCATGGGCGGCTATCAATGTCAATTCGCTGCCTATGGTGGTCGAGATGTGCAGGGGTTCGGATATAGGCAAATTCACAGGTTATTACTACACGGCTTCCATGGCGGCCCAGGTCATTACGCCGATCCTCGCAGGATTCCTGATGAGGATCGTAAGCTACAAGGTGCTCTTCCCGTATGCGGCATTCTTCGTTGCAATGAGCTTTGTCACCATGACACAGGTCAGGCACGGTGATGCTGCACCTGAGGCAAAGGGCGGACTGGAAGCATTTGAAGACATGGACGATTAGATAAAAGGAAATGAAATTTATAAGCATACTTACAGATAAACTGAAGGATGCCAGGGTCATGACCGGACGCACGGGACGGACACCTGCGCCGAGGGAGGTGAAACTGGCAGAGCGTTATGCTCACAGAGGCTATCATGACAAGCCTCATATCCCTGAGAACTCGATGGCAGCCTTCAGAAGGGCAGTCGAGCACGGCTTTCCGTCAGAGTTCGATGTACACCTCATCGCAGACGGAAGCCTTGTGATCTTTCACGATGAATCCCTCGAAAGACAGACCGGGGTCACCAGAGAGATAGAAGATTACGACATCGTCAATCTGAGACGTCTCAGGCTTGAGGGAACGGATGAACCGATCCCGACCCTTGATGAGGTGCTGGACCTGTATGAGCATACGGGTCTGCCGGTCCTGATAGAACTCAAGGTGGCGCGCGGCAATTACCGTGAGCTTACGGAAGCTGTATGCAGGAGACTTGACAGCTATACCGGGGAATATACGGTAGAAAGTTTTGACCCGAGAGCGCTGCTGGTGCTGCGCAGGATAAGACCTGAGATCAGAAGAGGGCAGCTTGCGCAGAACTTCATCAAGACCAGGGAGGGGCTGCCTTTTCATCAGGCGGTGCTTCTGACCAATCTTGCATTCAACCGGATAGTGCAGCCTGATTTCATCGCTTACCGGTTCACCGACAGGATGGTGCCTGCGCTCAGAAGAGCGGCTAAGAGGAAAGGCATCCCGGAAGCGATGTGGACAATAAAGACACCTGAGGACTACAGAACTGCAGTAAGAGAGGGCTGCGTCCCTATATTCGAGCAGTTCGACCCGGATAATATGTAAAACGAAAGGAACGGACCAATGAAGAACAAGAGAAGAGACGGAGTGAGAGTCAAGGGACTGGACGGTTATCACAATATCCTTCCGTACATCATGCCTAAGAGAACTGAGGCGGAAGTATCCATGACGGAGCAGTTCGATGTAACAGACCTCGTGAAATACATGAAGGAGAGAAATGAAGAGGAAGGCGTAAACATCAAGATCTTCCATTCGATCGTCACTGCAGTGGCAAGGACTGTTTATCACAGACCGAGACTCAACTGGTTCATCTCGGGCAGATTTTTCTATGAGAGACCTGATATCACGTTCTCATTCGTCGTAAAGCAGAAGTTCGAAGATACTGCTGATGAGACTCTCATGTTCATGAAGGTCGAGCCGGACATGAATATCGATTCCATCTCAAAGCTGATCCTCGGCGATGTCAAGAAGGTCCGCAAGGCCAAGAGCAATGACCTTGACAAGCTGATGAACTTCGTAGGCAGCCTGCCGAGACCTTTCCTTGAAGGATTCTTCGCTACTCTCAGAAGGCTCGAGTACCACGGCGTGATGCCTAAGGCTCTGACAGCCGGCGACCCTAACTATTCATCGGTCCTGCTGTCCAACCTCGGGTCGATCGGCGCGGATTCCTGCTACCATCACCTGAGCAACTACGGAACATGCTCGGTCATGATCACCATAGGCAAGCTGCATCAGGAACAGAAACTGATGTATGACGGGACATGGCAGCCTCGTGATGTGATCAACTGCACATTTACTATCGATGA
>CAMIWY010000201.1 GCA_946402595.1 uncultured Clostridia bacterium | reverse complement strand
AACATCTGGAAGATGCGCCACGGATACAAAATGCAGCTGATGATATACATGATATCCGCAGCCGGCGAAGGACTCGAGCCGGCAGGCATGTTCTACTTCAACATCAAGGATCCGATCGAAGGCATTGACGGCAAGTCGGCTAAACAGACCAGTGAGATTATGGAACGTGATCCGGGAGATACATACAAGCTCAAGGGCCGCTATATAAGTGAACCCGGTGTTCTTGAAGCGATGCCTGCAAGCGTGCTTGCGGGGAAGAATGAAAAGGACCGCAGCATGAGCCGCGAGGAGTATGAAGAAGCCAGAAACGATGTTATAGGCCAGATCGAGAAAACCGCCTCCGGCATAATAAGAGGTGCGATAGATATCAGCCCGCTAAAGGAAAACGGGAAACTCGCATGCGCATATTGCAGCTACAAGCCGGTCTGCCGAAGAGACCGTGAGTACACAAGGAACTTCGCGAGGGAAATCGAGCCTCAGCCTAAGAAACAGAAAGAATAAAAAAGCAGCGCTGCACAGACAGCCGGCAGCACTGCGGAAAAGAACGGAAACAGCATATGTCGATAGAAGTTATTTCAATAGGGAGCAGCAGCTCAGGAAACTCATACATAATAAAAGCGGGAGGAAGAGTGATCCTGCTGGATGTGGGTCTGACTGCGAAGAAGATAGTCGGCGCTCTGACTGACAACGGTCTCACACCTGAAGACGTTGATGCGGTCTTTGTGACACATGAGCATGTCGATCACGTGAAAAGCGTCCGCGCCGTATGCCGCAAATGCTGCAACGCGGACTTCTACGCAACAAGGGGAACAGTCGTAGGGACCGCGAATTTTGCATATGTGCCTGACGACAGACTGCACATAGTCAGCGCAGGGGACACCCTCATAATCGGAGAGACCGGTGAAACCGGAGAGACACCGCGTGAAGACAGGAGGAATGTGCGAGTAGACGTCTTTGAGATCAGTCATGATGCAAGGGAGCCGGTCAGCTACACCTTTACCTGCGGAGGGGAGAAACTCGCAGTAGTAACGGATACGGGAATCATTACAGACGGTATCTATGAAGCGATCAAAGATGCGGACAAGCTGGTGTTTGAATCCAATCATGATGAAGGCCTCCTGATGTACGGCGAGTATCCGTATCCGGTCAAGATGAGGATCAAGAGCGACCACGGGCATCTTTCGAACAAGTACGCCGGAGAGACGCTGGCAAAACTTCTTGAGAACAGAAAAGCGACGGCTGCGGACATGGTGCACGGCCCTTCTGAGGCGGGAGACAGAAGTCAGAGACCGCTGGAGATCATGCTTGCCCACCTGAGCTTTCACAACAATGCACCGTACTATGCGCGCAACACCATCGTACCGATATTAAAAGAAAACGGCTTTGAGATGGATGAAGACTACACCCTCACAATAGCCGCCAAAGACGAGACAACTTTTTTCTGAAATAATTAAGAACGGCAGACTCAGTTTATCAGTACAGACTGAGTCTGCCGCTTATTTATATGCCTTTGCAGAATACCTATCTGCGCTTCCAGTCTGCGTGGTCACCTCTTGATGACACTGCCTGATACCCGATGCGCGAAATGCGCCCTTCGAGGCAGGCGTGGCACTCGGCAGCTTCTTCACCGGTGCAGATCTTGCCGTCGTAGAGAAGATACTTCTTGCGTACGTCCTTAGGAGACAGGCTCGGCATGATTACATTTGCACCGTGTCTGATGCCTTCCTCTCTGCCGAGTGGGTCTATCGTTCCGAGCGCTGTTGTAGCAGGAAGCAGCACTCTCGGGAACATCAGCCTCAGCATTGCAAGGCAGTAAAGCGTCTCCTCATAACTTCCGTCAGGGAAGTCCGCAAACGGAGTATCCTTGTGATGGATAAACGGCCCGATGCCTATCATGTGAGGGTCAAGATCCCTTAGGTATTCAAAGTCCTCAGCCAGATAGTCATAAGTCTGGTAAGGTGATCCGACCATGAACCCTGCACCTATCTGATACCCTATATCCTTAAGATCCTGAAGGCATCTCTTGCGGTTGGCTATCGAGAGCTCAGCCGGATGGAGCTTTGCATAATGCTCAGGTGATGAAGTCTCGTGTCTGAGAAGATATCTGTCAGCACCTGCTTCATAATATGCTTCATAGCTCTCACGTGAGCGCTCACCGATGGAGAGCGTCACTGCACAGTCGGGATGCTTCTGCTTGATAGCCCTGACCAGCGTGCAGATATCGTCATCGGTATAAGTCATGTCTTCGCCTCCCTGGAGAACGAAGGTCTTAAGACCGAATCCGTATCCTGTGTCACAGCAGTCGAGAATCTCTTCGGTGGTCAGCCTGTATCTTTCAGCCTTGCTGTTGGAACGTCTGATGCCGCAGTACAGACAGTCGTTTCTGCAGTAGTTGGTGAACTCTATAAGGCCGCGGAGATAGATGTCGTGGCCGTAACTGGCGATTGCTGTCTCCTGAGCCAGAGCGCGCATGTACTCGCTGTCCTCAGGATTGCGCTCTGTGAACATGCGGACATACTCATCGTGCGTAAGAGCGCGTTCTTCTTTCAGCTTATCTATAAGTGGTCTGAGTGATCCCATAATTACTCCTCCCGGTGCAGCCCGTTCTGCTGTGGGTTCTTCTATCTGATTATGCCGCCGCCGATGACATAGTCCCCGTCGTATACGACGACAGACTGGCCTCTGGTTATAGCCCGCTGCGGCTCATCGAATATGATCTTAACTGAAGTTTCTGAGAGCGGGATTATAGTTGCCGGCGCTTCATGATGCCTGTATCTGATCCTCGCAGACGCGCGCATGTCGCTCTGCGGCATTCCAGTTGATAACCAGTTGAATGACTCCGCAGTCAGCTCTCTTGTGAACAGGTCCTCGTTGTCTCCGAGGATGACCCGGTTCTGCTCTGTGTCTATATTCAGCACGTAAGCTGGCTTCTTCAGAGCGAGGCCGAGGCCCTTTCTCTGTCCTATAGTGTAGTTGATGATTCCCCTGTGGGTTCCCATGACTGTGCCGTCTCTGCTGACAAAGTCCCCCGGCGGATAGTCGTGCCCGGTGTATCCGCAGATGAAAGAGGCGTAGTCGCCGCCCGGCACAAAGCATATGTCCTGGCTTTCACGCTTCTTCGCGGTCACGAGGCCCTGGCTCTCCGCGATCTCTCTGACCTCAGGCTTGGTAAGCCCGCCGAGAGGGAAGAGTGTGCGCGACAGCTGCTCCTGTGTGAGATCGTACAGAAAGTAGCTCTGGTCCTTGCCTGGGTCAATGCCCTTTCTGAGCATGAATCTGCCACTGCCGGATTTTTCAATGACAGCGTAGTGGCCTGTCGCGATGCTGAGAGGAGGGAAGTCACCGTCTGCTTCGCATGCCGTTTCAGGCAAAACTGTTTCGCCGGAATCCGCCAGCAGATCGCGTGCGCTCAGCTCATACAGCCTGTCGAATTTGAGGTATTTGTTGCAGGCAACGCATGGATTAGGCGTGGCGCCGTGCTCATATGCGCTGACAAAACGGTCGATGACTTCGTGCCTGAAGTCTTCCCGCATATCGTAAACGACATAGCCGATGCCCAGCCTGTTGGCAACAGCGCATGCGTCTTCGATGCTGCTGAGACTGCAGCACGTCTTATCCGTTATGCCGATCGTTTCATTGTCAAAGAGCCTCATGGTGGCGCCGGTCACATCATAACCGGCCTCCCTGACAAGGAAAGCCGCAACGCTGGAGTCGACACCTCCGCTCATACCTACAAGAGCCTGCTTCTTCATTTTCACCTCTGCCTTAAAAGTGGACAACAGTTCCGGAAGCGTTTATACTGTGTATGCTGTGCGGAACTGCTGTAACTGCAAACAATTTGCATACTACAAGTGCAATTATACTATGCGGAGAGCGTGTTTGTTATATACAGTTGTAATAAAAAAGGAAAGGTCACTTATGCTGAACATCAA
>CAMIWY010000200.1 GCA_946402595.1 uncultured Clostridia bacterium | reverse complement strand
ATTCACCTTAAAGAATCCGCATTCAGCCCGGGAGCAGCAGCTTTCCGGGCATTGCGGGTAAGTGAGAACAAGGAGCTGCATCATGAAGAAGGATCTGAGCATAAAGGAATTACTGGTAATGGGCGGAGCCCTGTTTTCGATGCACTTCGGAGCTGCATGCATGCTCTTCCCGGTGCAGTGGGGCAAGGACGCAGGCACTGCGTTATGGCCTGTATTCATCGGAGTCCTCCTCTCGGGAGTCATCCTGCCATACTTCGGATATCTTGCGCTGGTCAGAGGCAACGGTACATTCCTGTCGATAACAAGGCGCATTTCGCCGGGATTCGGCACATGGTTCGCGGCACTTACCATCTTCGTCATAGGACCTCTCTACATGGTGCCGAGGATGAGCGCGGCGGCGTGGGCGGCGATAGTACAAATCACCGGACTTGAGACTGAAAGCATGCTGCCGGTCATAGCATTCTCGGCAGCGTTTTACCTGATCGCCTACTGGTTCGTGGTGAATCCGGGCAAAGTCATAGACAAGATAGGCAATCTGCTCTTCCCGGTGCTCATCATCGTGGTCACTGCTGTCATAGTGAAGAGCATCGTGTCGCCGATCTCAAGGGAGTGGGCGGCGCCGGCGTTCGACCAGAACCCGGTAGTGTACGGGTTCCTTGAGGGCTATGCGACGGCCGACCTGCAGTGCGCTCTTCTCTTCGGGATCATAGTCATCCACGGCATCAGGAATGCGGGGATCACGGGCAAAGCGATCAACCGCAATCTCATAAAGATCGGTATCGTCGGCCTCGGTCTCCTGATGATCACGATCCTGGGCCACATGATAGCCGGCGCGAATACCGGCGGTACTATAGACCTGACACTTTCCGCTCTTTACACCCAGATGGTGCTCGAGCTGTGGGGAAGTGCAGGAGGGATCCTCTTCAACGTAGCTCTCATCGCTGCGGCTCTGACGACCGCCGTCGGAGCGGTATCTTCCACCTCGGAGATATGGGAAGAGATTTTGCACGAAAAGAATGAGAGACTCTTCACTTATAAGAACTTCTGCATCGTATCCTGCGCGCTGTCCTGCGTAGTGTCGTTCGCAGACCTCGATACGATAGTAAGAGTTGTGGGGCCGGTGCTTGACGCCTGCTACCCGCCGGCAATAGTCATCGCGATGTACTACTGCATTTGCAGGAAGCCGGATATGCCTGAGAACCTCAGGGCCGCAAAATGGGCTTTCATCACTGCTTTTGCTGTCAGCTTGCTGCAGCTCGCGGTCCGCTACAGCGTGATGTTCGGGCTGGGCTGGACATGGCTCGAGGGATTCTACGGATCACTGCCGCTGGCAGAATACAGCCTTGCCTGGCTGCCGTTCAGCCTGATCGCATATGCCGGAGCGCGCTGGCTTCCGGGAATGCTGCCGCATGTGATGCTTGTAAGGCAATGAATAATGAATGATGACAAAAGATGACAAAGAGAACCGTCCCTTTGTCATCTTTTCTTTTGACAAATGAGTTAGATAAGACTAACATATAGTAAACATGGAATTGCTCACATGTTTGACTGATGAGAGCGGAAGATATTAAGAGGGTGTGAAAATCAGAGGGAAGAAAGTCCGCATACTGAATGAGCGATAATGGTCCCTGAAAATATGGGCCATAAGACGCCTGACGGCAGAAAGTGAGGACTTTGAAATGATAACACGCGAAATTATCATCGGACTGATTATACCTTTTATAGGCACCTCGGCTGGGGGAGCATGTGTCTTCTTCATGAAGAGGGGCCTGGACATAAATGTGCAGAAGGCTCTGACCGGATTCGCTGCCGGAGTGATGGTGGCGGCATCGGTGTGGAGTCTCATCATACCGTCGATGGAGCAGTCGAACGGGATGGGAAGGCTGGCCTTCCTGCCTGCGTTTGCAGGATTCTGGATCGGTGTCCTGTTCCTCCTCGCACTGGACAATCTCATACCGCACCTGCACCTCAACGCTGAACAGGCGGAGGGCCCTGCGAGCCATCTGGCCCGTACTACCATGATGGTGCTGGCCGTCGTTTTGCACAACATACCTGAAGGCATGGCGGTCGGAGTCGTGTACGCGGGTTACGCGACGGGATCAGCGGAGATCACAGCAGGCGGTGCACTGGCCTTGTCGCTCGGAATCGCCATACAGAACTTCCCTGAGGGCGCGATCATTTCGATGCCGCTCTATGCGGCGGGCAAAAGCAAAATGCGTTCTTTCGCAGACGGCGTACTGTCGGGAGCGGTCGAGCCTGTCGCAGGACTTCTGACCATACTGGCCGCCGCAGTGATAGTGCCGGCGATGCCGTACCTACTCAGTTTTGCCGCAGGGGCAATGATATACGTGGTGGTCGAAGAGCTGATACCTGAGATGGCGGAAGGGGAGCACTCTCACATCGGCGTCCTGCTCTTCGCAGCAGGGTTCACCGTGATGATGGCGCTGGATGTGGCGCTCGGGTAGGAAGCTGCATGAGAACCGGCAACGGAGACTGGTGCGGAAAGAGGCAACAGGCAGATAAGGAACATAGATTTTGAACTGGAAGGGATTGGATTAATGAAACTGAAAAAACAACTGATGACACCTGAAATCGATGGATTCTACGGGGCATATTATCCGAATGACAGGGCGACGGACAAAGCAGTCATCCTGATGCTGGGAGACAGCTCGGATGACAGGATGGCGGTTTCCGGCGCAAAATGGGTGCACATGAATGGCTGCCATGCTCTCTGCATGTCACCGGATAAGAAGGACTACGGACATCACAGTTACCCAATCGAAAGATTCGGAGCGGCGATAGGATTCCTCAAAAGCCGCGGCATAAAGAAGATAGGGATCGCCGGCGCCTCGACAACGGGGATGATGGCGCTCGTCGCGGCATCATATTATCCGGAGATCACGTTGACAATAGCAATCAGCCCGTCGGACTTTATAATGGAAGCTTTCTATCAGGACGGAAAGGACGGGATGAGAGAGCGGCCGGGCGACAACGAGTCGACTGTGACCTGGCAGGGAAAGCAGCTGCCTTATCTCCCGTATGCATACAGGCATCCTGAATACTGGATGAAGATACAGGAAGCATCGAAGGCCGGCCGCGACCTGGTCGCTTCAAGACCGATGTTCGATGAGTCCGAGCGCCTGCATCCTCTGCAGGAAGAGGAGAAGATCAAAGTCGAGCGCATCAGGGGACACATCATTTTCATCGGCGCCGAGGATGATGTCCTCTGGGATACCTGCAAGTACATACGCAGGATGGAAGAGCGCCTCGACACGATGCCGCATGACAGCACCTACACATCACTTACGTACGAGTTCGGTACGCATTTTGCCTTCCCGGAATCGATGCTGAAGATCATGCTGCCGGCAGGCGGCGACCTCATCACCCGTCTCTTCAGATCGGGCAGGGAGCACCCGGCGGAGTGCCGCGCGGTGAGAGAGGACATCGATGCAAGGCTCACGGAAGCCATCCGTGAGTGGTAGAGAGGTTTTGTGCTGAAAAATCTGTTGAACACAAATGCACTTTTTCGTGTCTGAAGAGGAGTTTGAGCCCGTCGTCTACATTTTCAGCAATTTTGAAGAAATATGTAGACAGAAAGCATGGCTTTACTGTTGGAATGAGGATCGCCTGCGCTGCTATAGCTGAAATCAGGAAATGAACAGACTGGATTTTGGCAGATTATTGCGGTTTTTAGATATATTTGGCGTATTTATGGCAAATGCAGGACGGGTGACAACGTACCTGAAGAAGCGGCCTCCGGTTTTGTCTACATAAATGGATGATTATGAGAAAATATGTAGACAGAAGGGCAAAACTCCTTTTGCCTGAAGTCAGCCCATGTCTCCGGAGATATAACTTCTATCGCCAATACTGGGTTGCATTGATTTGAAAGGATTGAGATAATTGAGATGCTTACCGGATAACGGCAGGCGTCTCA
>CAMIWY010000199.1 GCA_946402595.1 uncultured Clostridia bacterium | reverse complement strand
CAGGTCGCCCGCATACCTGCTCTCAAGCAGGAATATGACAACTGCCGTATCCTGCTTCTCTGATGCGAACTTCAGCAGCTCATCAGCTCCCGGATCAGCGGACTTTCTGTACAGCGGCAGGTAATCTTTCACTATGATCACCCTCCGCTCAGAGAACATCGAGAAAGCTCTTGCCTCTCCCATGATCTCATATGCGCTGACAGCCGTCCCGTCCATGTGCTTCACATCAAGACTGCGTGAGTCCTCGTCAACATACTTGTTTACGATTTCCTTCACAGCCCAGTCCATCAGATAATCCTCAGCCCCGTAGAAGAACAGGACATCGCGTGTTATTCCCTTGCGCCAGTCATTCACAAAATCCTTATATGCCATGGGACAATTCTAACACATTCAATTCAGCTGCAACATAGGATTTATCTCCTGTATGTGCTTTTTAAAAAGCAGCACTGAACGACTTCCGGTAAACTGCTGCAGGCAGCAGCAGTTCTATAACCTCGGAATTATTTCATTTTCTATGATTGCTTTTACTGTACCAGCATTCATCACGCCATTACAATCGAATACCACCAGAAGATTATCACCTGGGATCAGACCCGCATCATAATACGCACTGAGCTTCTGGATATTTCTTCTGGCATATCGTTCGTTTTCCATCATCCCGAAATAATCCAGATAGAAGCATTCATAGTCCGCTCCTTCAAATGTAAAATCCGGTGCAAATAATCTCCCGTCTATTTCAAGCAATTCTTCATAATGAAACGGAATCGAATACTCATACAGCTTCTCTGCAATAAGAAGTTCTGAAATAGATCTGACCTTCTTCCCGCGTGATGTAGTCTTTGTTTTGTTCTGAGGATATCCCCAGTATTCCTTATAAGATTTCTTTCCCCATTCTTCATGTCTTCTGATCTTTGTAAGCAAGTCATCATCAAGGCCGGCAGTAACCTTCCACTTATCCTGATCAAAGAAGTAATCTTCCGGCAGCATCGAATACGCTTTATTCATTGATTGCAGGATTTTCTCAGGATCGAAACGTACATATTTCTCTGCTAGCTCTTTCAAAGCATCGGCATTTGACTTAACAACAGCAAGAGCTTTGCTTGCAAATTCTTTCTGGGCCAGCAATCGCTTCTTCTCTTCATCATTCGTAATGCTAGTTCTAGTTCGAACTCCATTCTTGGAACTTAAGAGCAGGAACTGATCTTGATTATGGTTCATCTGATGAATGAGTCTCCCGTCAGGGCTGTTCTGAATCACTTTACTGTACAAATCGATGAGGTGATTATAGTGTTTCAGTAAAGTGTTCAATTCTTTCTCAAAAATAGTCATTTTTACCTCCCTCCACTGAACAATCAGACACTATCCCAATCGCAGTTCATTAATAATCGCATTTTTTAATGAACTAAGAAGGATCAGGCCCACGATTGTTCAGTGTTTCTTTAGATCAATTGCCAAAAGCTACCTTATTTCGCATTTACTACTGAACAAGTACCGAGATAGAAGCCAAATGTTCAGTCATAGCAGCAGTAAAAATCAATTGGTTCCTATAAAATACGGTCTGCTCCGGGAGCACCGCGCTGGCGGCGGGCAATTGCCCCGCCCTGGCGCCAGCTATAGGGCGAGTGCGACCGGCACCAAAAAATAGCTGGCCTGTTCCGTTCACTTGATTATGTGTGATTGTGTAATGCGAACGGTAACGAGAATGCGGGTTTGAGCACACGCGAGATATCGTCGGTCGGAAGAGATCGTGCTCTCGCGCGTGCTGACTCAGGGCTCTGCCCGGTCCGGAGCTGTGATCCTCATTGTGTCGACAAGGTGTATCTTTCCTCTACGGATATCTATGCCTACTGCGCCATTCCGGTCTGTGCGATATATCTGTATACCGCGCTCTTCAAGGCGGTCAATGGTCTGCTGATGAGGATGACCGTAGAAGTTATTCGCTCCGACCTGGATAACTGCGATCGATGGTGATGCCGCATCGAGGAATGCTTTACTGCTGCTTGACTTGCTGCCATGGTGAGCGATCTTCAGCACATCGCACTTCAGTGGATTTTCCTGTATGGATGATTTATTCCTGTAGTATTCGATCATTTTAAGCTCATCCTCCTCGAGTAAGTCTCCGGTTACCATTATCTTTATGCCTTTATAGCTGATCGTATAGACCATGTTGTGCTCATTCGGATCATCGATATCTATCCCGCCGGATTCCTCTTCGACCGGCCATATGGTGTCTATGTAAACATCATCTGTTATATGTATTCGTGATCCGTGCTCCATGAAATGCACCTTGTCTGGTTCTTTCATGATTTCAGGCAGGAGGTCAGTCATAAACTGTTGCGTATTATCCGTGCCTTCTGTATCTGTCATTTCATGCTTACCGGAACTCGTTTCTGTATTCTCTCTATGCTGGCTCTCGAGGGATCTCCGGTAATCTGACGGAATGCAGATAGCGCCGACGGGATATACCTGCGCGAGCTGAAGGATGCCAAGGGCATGGTCGGTATGAAGATGCGTGACACAGGCTAATTCTGCCCTCTCAGCGCCGTTTGCAAGGAGATAAGGCATCAGAACATCTTCGCCGATATTCCGCTCTGTATCGCCGCCTCCGTCTATGAGGATGTCTTTTCCTCCGGCGCGGATGTGGGTGCAGTCTCCTTGTCCGACAGAAACAAAGACGATCTCATCATCTGAGAAGGTATTGTACGCAGCCGGCAGCAGACAGACTGAGAATGCAAGTATGCACAGATATGCCCTTACAAGAGCGCGGTATTCCCGCCTGAGTATCTTTATCCTTGCCCACTCTGAAGCAGTGAGCATCATGACAAGATACACCAGCACCAGGGCCGGGATTCCTGCCGAAGTGACTAAGTCGGAGAAGTATCCTCCGGCAGATACCAGTGAATTGAATCTCAGGATGATCTCGGACAGGCCTTCTATTATCAGGATGGCAAAACCGGGTACTGTTCCTGCAGTCATCGTGATGAAGAGGATCATCATGCATGCAGGCACTATGACAGATGCCATGAAGATCACGGGGATGTTTATGAATATCGAAAGAACGTTGATGCGGTGGAAGACCAGCGATGTCAGCGGGAGTATTCCTGCCTGCACCGAAAGAGCCGCTGCAAGCATGTCACCTGCGTAGGTCCCGCCTGTGAAGTGTGAGAGTGGTTCCGCGAGAAAAGCTATCCCGAGCAGCGCAAGAAAAGACATCTGAAAGCCTGTGCTCAGAAGCTGGTAAGGCTCGATTGACATGATCAGTAAAGCCGATGCGCTGACTGCGCTCAGAAGGTCAAAAGGCCTTCTTACATACATCGAAAGAAGGCTGATCGTAAGCACTGTTACAGCTCTCATCGTCGAAGGGCTCCACATGGTCATGTCGCCGTACAGGATCAGTATGAAGATAACAAAAGCTGCAGCCGGCAGCGTCCGCCTCTTCCCCTGCAGGAATCTGAGAAGTGAATACAGAAAACCTGTATGGAGCCCGCTGACCGCAAGAATGTGGCCTGTGCCGTTATCTGTAAAATCCTTAAGCGTCTCTTCGCTTATATCCGACTTATCACCGAATACGGTGCCCTTTATAAAGGCTCTGATCTGAGGATCGCCGAACCGGTCCAGAAAGTTCTCCCTTGCCTCAAACAGCCACCGCTTATACCGGGCATGGACAGATACCGGCTCATTAGTTATCTCTATGCTTTTCGCACTGAAAGTGTACCCGATGCCGCGGCTTCTGAGGTATATGCGGTAGTCAAAGCACCCGGGGTTATCCGCACCCGGCGGCTCTCTGAGCTTCCCGTACGCCGTGATACGCCGGCCCGGGATCTCCCGGATGTCTGTATCACCTGCATTGTACAGGCTGACTATCACTCTGACCCCTGATGCAGCAATGTCCGTGTCACTGAGCACTATCCTGAGGCCCTCATCCTTTACAGTCACAGAGTCAGCT
>CAMIWY010000198.1 GCA_946402595.1 uncultured Clostridia bacterium | reverse complement strand
TATTCAGAGCTGAGATGGTCAATGACAGCATCTATGATGCAGTTGACATGGCAACGGATAAACTCGCTAACCAGATGTCAAAACTCAAGGGTAAGCTTGAGGCAAGATATAAAGACAACAAGGCTCTCAAGCTGGAATTCATTCCGGAGCCTGAGAACGAAGACTATGAAGAAGAAATGGCTATCGTAAGAAGAAAGGAAGTTGAACTTGATCCTATGGTAGCTGAAGAAGCAATTCTCCAGATGGAGATGCTCGGACACGATTTCTTCGTATTCCTGGATATGGATACAAATGCTGTCAGCGTTGTCTACAAGCGTAAAGGCGGTGAATACGGCCTTATCGAGACTGACAGAAGATAGAAGCTGACAGACTGAATATATAAAACCTGACAGAAAGGGACTAAAGCCTATGGGCCACAAAGAGTGGGAGACCGACGACTTCCTCGATGAGTTTCTGGATTTCGACTACAGAAAGCCTGTACCGGATCACGCGGAGGGGAAGCACTCTAAGGGTCTTCCCGCAGGAGAAGTAAAAAAACCAAAACAAGAGAATAAGAGTTACGGGCTCGGGAGTGACTTCGACACCTACAAGGCGTACGAAGCTCTGAGACACACTGACAACGAGAACGCGGGTAAGCATGCATCTGCAGAAGCCGGAGCGCAGGACCTGCGTTCTTCGGGTGCCTTCAAGCCGGAGATTATGGAGCCTCTGTCGGCAAAACGTGCGGGCAGGACTGTTGAGCGTTCAGCAGAGCCGTCTGCGCCGGTTTCGCATACGGGCAAAACGGCAGAGCCGTCCGTTGCGGCTGCACCTGTGAAGGAAAGTGTGAAGCAAAAGAAGAAAGTATCTGCTGATGCTGCAGGAAGTGCGGAGTCAGCACCTGCTTCCTCAGGACTGAAGGACAGGCTGTTCGGAAAGCGCAAACACCCGCGCGCTACTGAGCTTGCCAATGAAGCGCTGGATGCTGCGAAGAAGCTCGTGACATTTGATGAGGATACTCCTCCGGAGGAGATCCCGCCTGCAGCTGCTGCAAGCCTGTCAGATATAGACAATATGGCATCATCCAGCCGCAGAAATCAGATCAGCAGCCGTGTTGAACCTGCAGCGAAGCCTGCAGCAGAAAAGGATGAACTTGCGGAGCTGTTTGAGGAACTTGGAGAGACCGGAGCCAAGCCTCTGACAAAAGAAGACAATGCGGCACTCAGACAGGCTCAGGAAGATGCTTACGACAGATACAGGGGCAACTACAGGAAAGGCCTGAAGAAGAAAATGAACGCCGGCAAGGTAGGAGCTTTCCCGAAATGGCTGTCAAGGATCTACGTCGTTGCATTTGCAGCTTTTGCAGGAATAATGACGGTAATGAACGTGCTGCCTTTCGGAATGCTGATCGCTTTCTACGTGGTCCTCGGACTTCTGAGCGTGATAATCGTGATGCAGCTGCGTAAGCCGGACGTGAAGAAGTGGGTGAGGGGGCTTGCCTCCATGACGGCGATCCTCCTGATCTTCGGATTTGCAATAGGTACTGCCTATGCGATGGGAACCCTGTCATTCCTCGACGATACGTCTGTAAGCAATGACAAGAAGGTAGCATCGATCACCAGGGAACCTTTCAATGTCTGCATCACCGGTATGGACGTTTCAGGCGGCATAGATGAAGAGGGACGTTCAGATGTAAACATGATAGTCACTGTAAATCCGAAGACTGAGCAGATACTCATGACATCCATACCTCGTGACTACGAGATATACATGCCTGACAAGGACATGGCGATGGATAAGCTGACTCACACCGGGTTCTACAGTGTTGAGACGACTATAGGTGCAGAGGAAAATCTGCTCGATACCCAGATAAACTATTATGTAAAGGTCAACTTTACCACGGTAGAAAAGTTCATCAATGCGGTAGACGGAATTGACGTGTACTCGGAGTATGAATTTGAACCTGTAAAGCTCGAGGGCTGGACCGTTCAGAAGGGCTGGAACCATATGAACGGAGAGCAGGCGCTGGCTTTCGCCAGAGAACGAAAGGCCTTCATAGACGGAGACAATCAGAGGATCAAGAATCAGCAGGCTGTCTTTGAGGCGGTCATCAAGAAAGCCACAAGCAGCAGGACGATGCTGCTGAGCTACAACAAGATCCTGACCAACCTGAGAGACTATTTCAGGATGAGTTTCAGCTCGGGAGAACTGAGATCACTTCTCAAGCTGCAGCTGGCAAAGAATCCTGAGTGGAAGATTTACAAGAATACAATAATCGGCGGAAACGGATCCATGCCGACCTATTCGACAGGCGGCGCTTATGCGTATGTCATGACGCAGGATCCGGAAAGCATAGAAAACGCAAAGACACTTATGAATGCTGTCCTTGAAGGAAAGACTCTCGCCAAGGACGATGATGATAATGTATACGTAGTCAGCGAAGACGGATCCGGAGAAGACGGAGAAGGCGGAGTAGACGGAGAAGCTGAATGATAGACAATCTTACGGGGTTACTTCTTAGTATCAAGATAACGGATATCATAGATATCCTTATTGTTGCATACATCCTGTACAGACTGCTCGGCATGATCAAGGAGACCAGGGCCCAGCAGCTGTTCAGGGGAGTACTTTTGATTGTCGGCGTTTTCCTTGCGTCAGAACTCTTTGAACTGAGTCTTCTCAACTGGCTCCTGACAAGACTTATCACCGTAGGTCTTATCGGAGTAATGATAGTGTTCCAGCCGGAGATACGGCGTGCGCTCGAACAGATAGGGCGCAGGGGAGCTCTTACGAGTCAGTTCAGAGACATTGGCAAGGAGGAGCTGTATGCGACCGTTCACAAAATTGTGGATGCTGTCGATGACTTCTCATCAACGAGGACTGGAGCACTTATCGCGATCGAGCGTGAGACTACCCTGAATGATATCATCGAGACCGGCGTGATAGTTGATGCCGAGATATCCGTAAGACTTCTGGGCAACCTCTTCTACGAGGGATCGCCGCTTCACGACGGAGCTGTCATCATAAGAGGACTGAGGATACATGCAGCGAGCTGCGTTCTGCCTCTTACAAACAGGACCAGTATAGGCAAGAACCTCGGAACAAGGCACAGAGCCGGAGTCGGACTCAGTGAGGTTTCGGATGCATTCATAATCATAGTTTCCGAGGAAACGGGTGCGATATCTGTTGCCCGCAACGGAACACTCAGAAGATTCCTTGATCTCAAGACACTCGAGAAGATGCTTCTCGATGTATACCTGCCGTCAGGAGATGCGAATGAATCGTTCATTTCCAGACTGCTGAAGGGAGGCAAGAAGGATGAGTGAAAGCGGACGCAAGATACTTAATATAATCATAGCGATAATCGTTTCGATCGGCGGATGGACGTATGTGGTATACAATAATGACCCTATGACCGAAGTCAGATACAAGGACATCCCGGTAACTTTCGTCGGGGAACATGAACTCGCCAACAGAGGCCTCGGGGTCGCTCAGACGAGCACGGAGCTCATTGATGTCACACTCAGACAGAAGAGGATCGATACGAATCAGATCTCGGCAGATGACATTACTGTAATAGCAGATGTCAGCGATGCAGCCGAGGGCGAAAACGGGATCAGCCTTCAGATCAGCGGGCCGTCAGGAACACAGGTCGCTGATGCAGAGAGACGTGCCATAGCTGTTGAGGTAGAGGAGTCAGATACAGTAGAAAAAGAAATCTATGTGGAATACAGGGATGATCCTGAGGGGATCGAACCTGTGACCAGCAACATGACTTCCACCAGGGCTACGGTGATGGGGGCAAAATCAGAGGTCGAACGCGTCGACAGGGTAACAGCTCTCATTTCATACAGCGACACGAACAACAGAGTCTGGAACTTTACAACAGGCCTTACGGCTCTTGATAAAGATGGGGATGCTATCGGACATCTTGTAATATACCCTGATGAGATCAACTTCAAGGCGTACA
>CAMIWY010000197.1 GCA_946402595.1 uncultured Clostridia bacterium | reverse complement strand
TGATGATCCGCTCCTTGCAGCAATATGCGCAGGTGTCCTGAACGGTATCGGTCTCGGTCTTGTCATCAGAGTAGGCGGCTCGACAGGAGGCACTGATATCCCGCCGATAATCCTGAACCGCAAATTCGGATGGAAAGTTGCACCGATGCTTTACGCTATTGATGTCGCAGTATTCATACTCCAGATACCTGTAACTGATACAAACGGTGTCATCCTCGGCATCCTTTACGCTCTTATCTACAGTGTCGTGATGAACAAGCTGATAGTAATGGAGCAGGGCGGCGTCCAGCTGATGATATGGACAGAGAAAGTGCCTGAGGTCAATGAGAAACTTCTGAGCATGAGATTCGGTACGACGCTTCTCAAAGCTGTCGGCGGATACATGCATGATGAGAAGGAAGTCATCTACTGCGCAGCAAGCACACGAAATCTCAACAGGATCAAGAGAGCCGTCCTGGCGATAGACAGCAAAGCATTTATCACTATCACCAATATGAGCGAGATCAACGGCAACGGTTTTACATGGTATTTCCGCAATGAGGAGTATGATCCGGCTGTCAAGAACAGACATGAGAACCATGAAGAGGCAGAAGCTTCGATTCCTGCATAGTTATGTCAGAAGTGATTCAGCTGCATCAGGCAACAGGGAATTATTTGTACAGATGCATTAAATCCGCATCCAACTTTGTTAAAGTAAACAAATAGTTGAATTGTGGTCAAAAAACACAAAAAAAGTGTGTACAAGTTGATGAAATTATGATAAAGTTATCACGTTTTCAGAACGCTATTTATACTGCGGTCTATAATAGGTTTACAATATTCATGGGTGGAGCCTTTTGAAAGTACACATCAAGTTAAAAGATTCAGATTATCTGAAATTCAGTGAATATCAGCTGACTCACAGCAAGCAGGGCAAAAGGACGATTATTCTTCAGAGAATAACTCTTCCGCTTATATCTGCAGCCATGATCATCGGTTTCATTGCTTTTCATGCAAGCACTAAGGCGCTGATAATCGAAATCATTACTCTGACGATCGCCTCGGTAATATGGGTGATCGGAGTACCGGAGATGCTCAAGAGCAACATCCGCAGAGACTTCTACAAGAAAAAGAAGAGCGGAAGACTTCCGTATAATGAAGCATCTGTACTGGACTTCGGTGAAGACGGGATCACTGAGATCAGCGGGAGCTATTCAGAAGTCACTCCTTACAGCAGTATCAATACAATGGCAAAATCCGATGACCGCCTGTATGTATTCACAGACGGAGATAAAGGATTCGTGATCCCGTTCAACGATGCTGCCAAGAATGGCCGTAAAGTAGCAAAGCTTCTTTCTGAAAAAACCGGTCTTGCCGTAGAAGAATAATTCTTCTGACAAGTCAGATATTTATACATACACATCGTATGTTTAGATATATTTTTTAAAAATCTATATGGAGGAAGTAAAATGTTAGAACAACTCAAAAAGTTCCCATTTGGCTTCATCGTATGCTGCCTCACATTCACATTTGAGAGACTTGCGTACTACGGCGGCAAGTGGGGAATCGCTGTATTCGTTGTACTTGAGGCTGCCAACGGCGGACTCGGACTCACAACTGAGCAGGGTGCTATGTTCTCATCACAGTTCGTAGCATGGACTTATATCACTCCTATCATCGGTGGATTCATCGCTGACAGATGGGTTGCTCCGAGACTGCTTGTACCTCTGGGTGAACTCCTGATGGCTGCTGGCTGGTTCGCTATTTCGAGAGCAAACGGAGCAGGCGGCGTATGGCTGGCTATCATCCTGCTTGCTGTAGGTACAGGTTTCTTCAAGGGAAATGTTTCCGGAATCAACGGAAGACAGTTCGATAACGATAAGGACACACTTACAACAGCATTCTCGATCCAGTACATGTTCGTTAACATCGGATCATTCGTAGGAACAACATTCCTCGCACTGATCGGAACACAGGGCGCCGGATTCAGAGCTATGTTCCTTGCATGCGCTGCATTCATGGTACTTGATGCTGTATGGTGGCTCTTCGGAATGAGATACCTCGGAGATGCTGGTAAGAAGCCGTTCCTCATCGATAACAGAAATGAGAACGTTGAAGCTGCAGACGTTGAAAAGGACAAGAGACCTCTGACAAAGCTCGAGAAGAACAGAGTCGTTGCTATCCTGATCCTGACATTCCTTTCCGGACTGTTCTGGCTGTTCTGGTACCTGCTGTACATGCCTGTATATTATGAATTCGGTCCTGCATCACAAGGTGGTATGGGATGGGCTAACTGGAACCTCGGTGCAAACTTCGAGATGCCTACAGCTTGGTTCGACTCAATGAACGGACTGCTCTGCATCATCCTCGCACCTACAATGGCTGCAGTTTGGAACAACCTCAGCAAGAAGGGCAAGGACCCTTCAATGATGACCAAGACAGCTCTTGGTATCATGCTCCTCGGACTCGGAGTTGCTATGATGGTAGTAGGCGCTGGAATCTACAACGGCACAGGCAAGCCTGTAGGCGTATGGATCATCATCCTCACAGCTATCCTGATGTCTGTTGGTGAGATGCTGTTCTCGCCACTCGGAAACTCATTCATCAGTGAGTATGCACCTAAGAAGTATCTCGGTACACTCCTCGGAGCTTGGCCGTTCATCATCTTCTTCGCAGGACTTGCATACGGACCTCTGTACAATGCAATGAGAGTTAACTTCTCAAGATCATTCCTGATCGCTGCAATCATTGTATTCGCATCCGGCGCACTGATGATCTTCTTCAAGAACAAGTTCGAAGCTATGGTCAATGGTACTGAAGAGCAGAGAGCTGAGCTTGAAGCACTGGAGAACTAATAATACACATAATGTTGTATAATATAACCTGCCGTGTAATGCGGCAGGTTATTGCTTAAAAGCGATAATTATAATTCGGATGCACCCGCATAACACTATCCTGTGCCGTACGCACAGAAAGGGAGAATCAAATGTTTGGAAAGAAAACAGCAGTAATATATTTTTCGCGTTCCGGAGTTACCAGGAGCCTGGTCGAAAAGTTTCCGCTCGAGGAAGGTGACAGAACGATAGAACTGATCCCGTCCGATCCGTATCCGAAGTCATACTTCAAGACTCTGGCCAGAGCAAAAGTAGAGATAGAAGGCAACGCGGATGTAGGCCTTGAGAACGGAAAGCAGGACCTCGGGCTGTATGACAGGATCCTTATAGGATTTCCGATCTGGTTCTGGACATGCCCTAAGATCATAAAGTCTTTTCTGACGGAAAACGATCTCAGAGGCATGACGATATATCCTTTCTGTACCAGCGGAGGCATAGACATCACCGAGGCGGTAGATGAGATCAAAAGAAATGCTGACGGTGCGATAGTAAAAAAGGGAATGAGATTCAGAAAGTATTCTGAAGAAGTTCTTAAAAAATGGCTGGATCAGTAAGGAATAATACTGACGACGGGCATTTGCACCCGGAAATGCAGTTTGAAGGAGATCATAATAATGAAAAAGGAAATCGTTGAGCTTAGACAGCTGATGGCTGAAAAGGGCATCGATGCTTACTATGTGCCATCAGGAGACTTTCACAGCTCAGAATATGTAAATGATTATTTTAAAGCACGTGCTTTCATGACCAACCTTACAGGCGAGTCTGGTGAGCTGATCGTCACTCAGGACGGCGCATGGGTATGGACAGACGGAAGATACTTCCTCCAGGCTGAAGAGCAGCTTGCAGGCACAGAGATAGAGCTCATGAGAATGGCAGAGCCGGGAGTTCCTACCGTAGAGGAATTCATGACAGAACTCGTCAGAAAGCACAATGAAACACAGGCTGAAAAGAAGTTCGTTCTCGGATTCGACGGAAGAGTCGTTCCGGGCAGCTTTGATGCAACAGCAAAAGAGATATTCGGAGAATTTGATAACGTCGTTATCAAGTGGGACGAGGATCTTGTGGATACAGTATGGAAGGACAG
>CAMIWY010000196.1 GCA_946402595.1 uncultured Clostridia bacterium | reverse complement strand
TGGTAAGTCTCAGTATTATATCTGTGATTCCCTGATGGCTGTCAGTCCGGACAACTCCTCTTATCCACAGGCCGGATACTTCCATGTCCACATAATAATCGTAGAGATAGAATTCCTGGCCTCCGGAACGCACCGTCCTTATCTTGTTGGCCATAAACGGCACCCCTGAGAAATCCATGTCCTCCTTGTCCGCAGAGAGCAGCAGGTCTCCGTTCGTGTTGTAGAACGAGCAGTAAACGCCCCTCTTGTACACTGACATTTCATTCCACTCGAATTTGCCTCTGTCATACTCAACGTCGTTGGCATTGTCAATGACAACGTCCACCAGATACGCCGCCGGGTCCTCAGGCAGAGAGTGCCTGTTTATGACCAGGACGAAAACGAGGACCATGACGGATACCAGCAGCACCATGGAAGTGACCCACAGGGCCAGTCTAAGCTTTGCAGACATATCCTACTCCTCTCTCAGCACCCAGCCGGTGCCCCATACGGTGTGTATCAGTCTGGTGTCGTGCCCTTTGTCTATCTTGCGCCTCAGATAACCGATGTAGACATCCACCACGTTGGTTCCTCCCTCGTAGTCGTAGTTCCACAGGTTGTTCTCGATCATCTCGCGCGAGAGCACGACGCCTTTGTTTCTTATCATATATTCGAGCAAAGCGAATTCTTTGCTGGTGAGGTCTACCGGCTCTCCGCCGCGTGTCACCGTGCGCGAGTCAGTGTCCACGACGAGGTCTCCTACGCTGTACTCGTTTGTCTTATTGCCTGTATATTTCCTGGCCATTACCTTGACCACGGCGCGCAGCTCATCAAAGCTGAAAGGCTTGGTCAGATAATAGTCGCCACCGGCATTAAGCCCTGTCACCTTGTCCATAACGCTGTCGCGCGCCGTCAGGAACAGCACAGGTGATGCGCACCCTCTGTCCCTCAGTTTCTCCACCACAGTGAATCCATCCATCTTAGGCAGATTCACGTCGAGTATGATCACGTCGTAATCGGCTGCCAGTGCATAGTCGAGAGCCTCCGCTCCGTCAAAACAGCTGTCGACGCTGTATTTCTCATCCTCCATCGCCTCGCTTATGAGGCGGTTCATGTTCTTCTCGTCTTCTACTACAAGGATCCTCATTATCTCCTCCGTCTCAGCCGGCTGCACCGGCGCCCCTCTTTACTGTACTAAAAATATGGTAGCAGACATTTATAAGAATTCAATTAGGGTCTTTTCGAAAAATTTATAATTCTTAGAATTTCTAATAATTTTCTTAATTTTGCCCCCTATACTACAGACATCAGCTAAGGAAAACGGCCGGACGCAGGAAGGCAGCCGGCAGCAGATAGAAAACTTTACACAGCTAAAAACATCATTCATATAAATAAGGAGGAAACAACAATGAAGACTATCAATACAGTAAACGCAGCAGTTATCGCTAAGGCAGCAGCAGAGGCAGGGATCAGAGAGAACGAGAATTACAACGTATACATCATCGCATCCGAAGACATCCTCACAGGAATCATTCTCGAGACAGAGTGGAACAGGATCGAGTGCTGGATCGATACAGAGACTGAAGAGGTTCTCGGCATCATGGCACAGCCTAAGAGCATCAACGAGCTCCTGACAGAGGGATACGTCAGAGTCAGCGCTGCATCTGCAGTACGCAAAGCTGCATAACACAATCACAGGTCACACATCGCAGTCACGCACAATATTGGAAAACGCTCTGTGAAAGTTCATTGCGAACTTCACAGAGCGTTTTTCTTTTTGACTATTGATCAGACCATACAGCTGCAGTGCATTACGGCTTACAGCATGATGATCTCAGGCTTGTGTCCCTCTGCAGGGAGGAAGTTGCTGATCAGCTGTTTAGTCTTGAATCTGATGTGCGTAGTATTTGCTCCCGGATTGCAGGCAAACCACTCAGCATCGGCAACAGCCTTGTCTATGACGACCTGGATTTTGCCTTCAGGATCGTTGAGGATACCCATTACTGAAGCCTCTCCCGGAGTAAGGCCGATCAGGTTCTCCATGTCCTCAGCAGATGCGAACGAGACTCTTGCTGTCCTCATCATGGCAGCGAAGAGTTTGGAATCGAATCTCTTGTTAGCCGGCAGTATCACGAGATAGAAATCCGTCTTCTGCCTGTTGCAGCACACGATGGTCTTTCTGATCTCTGCTCCGAGCTTGTTTGAGATCTCGACGCACTCATCCATCGATTCAACCGAGTCATTGTCGACTCTCTCATAGCTGATGTTAAGCTTCTCCAGTTCCTGATATACCTTGGTCTCGAGTGCACCTCTTTCATCTGTAGGTGCAGTAGTCATGATGTCACTTATATACATCCTTTTCCCCCTTATTATTATGAAATATAGCAGCTGCTGCGGCAGCGTGCTTCCCCTCATTTACGCCTTTGATTATACCATGAACTTTCCTGTTATGCTCTCCTCTGAGGCTCTTATTTCAGCAGGTGTGCCGCAGGCTACGACTCTGCCGCCCTCAAGTCCGCCGCCGGGTCCCATGTCGATGATGTAGTCGGCATTTCTGATGACATCGAGATCATGCTCGATGACGACTACCGTGGCACCGTTGTCAATGAGTGTCGAAAAAACTCCGAGCAAAGTCTGTACGTCCAGCGGATGCAGCCCTATCGTAGGCTCATCGAAAACGAAAACAGAATCTGTCTGCAGATGACCCATCTCGCTTGCCAGCTTGAGCCGCTGTGCCTCACCGCCCGACAGGCTCGGCGTCTCCTCGCCAAGTGTCAGATATCCGAGTCCGAGGCTTTTCAGAACTTCCAGTTTTGGATAAACATTCTTCATGTTCCTGCAGAAACCTATCGCTGTATTTATGTCCATCGCCATCAGCTCAGGAAGCGACAGAGCTTCTCCGTCCTTATTAAAGTGTCTGATGCGGTATGCTTCCTTTGAATACCTCGATCCTCTGCACTCAGGGCATGCTATATCCACATCCGGCAGAAACTGCACATCAAGGCTGATACTTCCTGTTCCGTCGCATACAGGGCATCTGAGGTCTCCTGTGTTGTATGAAAAAGCGCCCGCCTTGAAGCCCTTCTCCTTAGCATCCGCTGTCCTTGCATAGATCTTACGGAGTTCATCATGCACATTCGCATAAGTCGCAACGGTCGAGCGGATGTTGATCCCTATAGGCGAAGCATCTATAAGCTTGACATGCTCTATGCCAGGCGCATCGATATTCCGGACATGGTCAGGCAGCTTCTTTCCCTTAGTCTTTGCATCAAGCCCCGGCACCAGACTCTCAAGCACCATTGTCGTTTTGCCCGAACCGGACACTCCCGTGACCACAGTGAGCCTGCCCTTAGGTATACGGATATCCAGAGGCTTCACCGTATGGATCTCTCCCGTCTCAAGGTGAATGGTCCCCTCTTCAAAGAGTCTGTCTTCAGGGACGGATTCTCTGAGCCTTACCGCATCCCTTCCCGACAGGAATCCGCCTATTCTTGACACGCTGTTGTTCTCTATGTCTTCGATCGTGCCCTCCGCGATCACTGTGCCGCCGGCAGCGCCTGCCTCAGGGCCAAGCTCGATCAGCCAGTCAGATTCTCTCAGTATCTGCGTATCGTGGTCGACCAGTATGACAGAATTGCCGTCATCGACAAGGTCGTGCATCACTCCGTTGAGTCCCGTTATATTCGACGGATGAAGTCCGATTGATGGCTCGTCCAGGACATAGAGGACGCCTGTCGTGCGGTTTCTTACAGCGCGGGCAAGCTGCATCCTCTGCCTCTCACCGGTAGACAGCGTTGAGCTTGCACGGTCCAGCGAAAGATAGGACAGTCCGAGGTCCATAAGCCTCTTTGCCACCGTCCGGAATGACTCGCATATGCTCTCAGCCATCGGCCGCATCTCCTCAGGAAGCGATGCCGGCACGCCGTCCACCCAGACAGTCAGCTCACCCAGAGACATTTTGCACGCATCCGCAAGGGATATACCCCGGAGCAGAGGTGCCCTCGCCGCATCGGAAAGCCTTGTGCCC
>CAMIWY010000195.1 GCA_946402595.1 uncultured Clostridia bacterium | reverse complement strand
GTATCCTGACATGAAAGACAATGCTTTTCGAGGTGCGGGAATGACAGTCTACATACACTATGGAGCAGATGCATTTGATCCAGAACTGTTTTCTCCGATTAGAAACAGCACATGGAACACTAAACCGATGGAAGGCACCGGTCTGTGGGCAAGCCGCGAAAATGACCCTTTTGGCTGGAGCGCATGGTGTAGAGAAAACCGGTATTCTGTTCAATCGCTTAAGCAGTTTTTCAGATTCACTGTTTCCGCTGACAGCGACATTCTCATACTTGAAGATCCGGAGCAGCTGGAGACCATTCCGAAAACAAAGCCGTGGAAGCCTAAGGATCTGTCGTGGATGGAAACAGTAGAGCCGGGAAAGATACCGTCCGAGGAGCAGCTGATGCAGCTGTACTCCCCAAATCCCTGCTACATCGACTTTGAGGAACTGGTTCGGAATGGCATCGACGCAGTCGAACTGACCAACTGCGGTGCCTTCAGAGACAGCCTGGATATATGGGACTGTAACTGCATTCTGGTCATGAATCCGGAAATAATAGTGCCGGAATAACTCATAAACATCACAAGCTGAATACATTGCTGCAGGCAAATACGTCTGCAGTTTTTTTATGCAGCAAAGGATGGTGAGATATATGAGTTACAACAGAAACAGAAGTCCTGACAGGAAATCTCAGAAGGAACGAATAAAGGAACTGACCGAAGAACTGGAGAAAGGTGTTGTCGAATGCTATAACAGCGAATCTTTTCAGACGGTCATAAGAACCTTTTCACGCTTTCACAATTATTCTCTGAATAACTGCCTGCTCATCGCATTGCAGGCTCCGGGCTCGACCTGTGTGGCAGGCTACGTAGACTGGCAGAAGAAGTTCGGCAGGCAGGTAAAGAAAGGCGAGAAGGGAATCAAGATCCTGGCTCCCTGTAAGTATAAGGTTGAGATCGATGACATGGACGATCCCGATGCCGACAGCAGCGGAACAGGATCAGAAAAGAAGAAAACAATAGAGCGAGTCGGCTTCAAGATCGCATATGTATGGGATGTCTCGCAGACAGAGGGCAGGGAACTACCTTCACTGGATATCCATGAGCTGACAGGCGATGTCAAAGAGTATGAGCGATTCTATAAGGCACTTGTGAGTATAAGCCCGGTACCGATCACCTTTGAAGACATCGAAGGAGGAGCCAAAGGTTACTACAACGATGCTGAAAAAAGGATAGCGATCAAGACAGGAATGAGCGAAGCTCAAACAATCAAGACCCTGATCCACGAGATAAGCCACGCCACATATCACTCAAAGGAAGGCCGCGACAAGGACTTTCCTCTCGACAGAAGACACATGGAGACGGAAGCTGAAGCTATAGCCAGTGTTGTAGCCGGAGCTTATTCCATCGACTCTTCCAGTTACTCCTATCCGTATCTGGCTTCGTGGGCAAGCGGAAAAGAAGTCAAGGAACTGAAAGATTCTTTGGAAAGGATCAGATCTTTTGCCGATGAAATGATAACCGGCATCGATAGATCTCTCGAAAAACAGATCCGGCGTGAGCAGAACCGTGCTTTCCGCGAAGAAGCGAGGTGATGATCATGCCATACTATACCGAAGAACAGATAAAGCAGGCACGGTTGATAGACCTGATGACATATCTTCAGACATATGAGCCGACAGAGCTTGTGCATGTGCGGGGAAATACCTGGTGCCTACGCGAACACGACTCCTTAAAACTGTCTAACGGGAAGTGGTTCTGGTGGAGCAGAGGCTTTGGCGGCACATCTGCACTCGATTATCTGATCAAGGTCAAGGGACTTCCGTTCATTGAAGCAATGGATATCCTGACTGACAAGTCCAGGGATTTTCAGCTTGAAACTCTCAGGATTTTCAATCGGGATAACAGCAACACAGAAAGAAAGCTTCTCCTGCCGGAGAAATGCGGGACAAATCTTGAAGTGATTCGCTATCTGACCGGCCGGGGAATAGACCGGGAGATCATCAGAGACTGTATTATTGAAGGTCTGCTGTATGAGTCCCTGCCATATCACAACTGCATTTTCGTTGGCTATGATGAGACCGGCAAAGCTGCATATGCATGCTACCGGGCAACCAATGGCGAAAGGATCATGGGCGATGCCGCAGGATCTGAAAAGAGGTATGCGTTTAGGGTCGAGTCGAAAGGCGGCAGTTCTGGAGTCCTTCATACCTTTGAATCAGCGGTGGATCTCTTATCTTTCGCGACGATAATGAAGATGCAGACGGGCAACTGGCGGGCAGAACCTATGCTATCTCTTGGCGGAGTATATGCCCCGAGTCCCAACAGACCGAATATGAAGATCCCGGCAGCACTGGATAATGCACTTCAAAATCATCCCGAGGTGAAGACGATTGCCCTGCATCTTGATAACGATTATGCCGGCAGGAGTGCCGCAAAATCTATTGCAGAGCAGCTGCAGGACAGATATGAGATCAGAAATGAACCTCCGCCTTCCGGGAAGGATTGCAATGATTTTTTGATGATTATCCGGCAGCGTAACAGATCACGGCAAATGGGAGCGGCCGGATATGAGCACCCCAGATGAATAAAGAAGTAATGCCATATTTAATTCTCCACTATGACAACAGCCATGAAGGATTCATTATATCCTTCATGGCTGAAACGTCATAGGTATTTGTATGGAGTATTGTTATGAAGAAAAGTTGTTGTCTCTCTGTTTGACAATGACAGGATACCGCAGAATCTTTAAATGAACCTAAATAATCATATTTTTCAGTGTTCTATTATGAAAATAGCCTGCAACTATTTCCGCTTGCAGATGCTTATACTATAATCCACAGATGTTAATCTGCGTTGCTTGCTTTAGGATGACTGTAGACCTACTATAAAAGCAGAAAATCAGAACATACTGGGGTGGCGGCTATGCTAAATGAGAACATTAGGACTATCAGGAAGAATAAAGGATTTACACAGGAAGAATTGGCGATCAGGCTGCATGTGACAAGGCAGACTATATCAAAATGGGAGAAGGGCCTTTCAGTTCCGGATGCTGCACTTTTATCTGATATGGCCGAGATTTTCGAAGTGTCAGTCTCAGAATTGCTGGGAGAAAAGCCTGTCGAAAGTCATGATCAGGATGCGATAATAGAGCAGCTCTCCAGGATCAATGAGCAGATGGCGATTCGCAATCGCAGGGCAAACAGGACTATCAGGATAGTGGCGTGCCTGTTGTTGGCGCTGATAATAGTTGTGGCGACTGTTATTGTGATGAATATCGCGCCTCGTAATACACATATACTTCTTAGTGACCATATAGGCAATCTGACATATACCATGCCAGATGAACGCTTTACACATGATAATGATGATATAGGTGTTACGATCGGTGATAATGGCAAAGAAAGGATCAGCGCGAAGTCATACAAATGCATAGATGACATGACAGAGATAACGATATGGGAGTATGGTGACTATGATCCTGAATTGATTCAAGAGTTCAAAGAGAAGCATAAGAATGACCTTGTTGATTTTTCAGATGAGCACGGACCATTGCCTGACTGCATTGATGAGATAGTGGCTGCGACAGATGCAACCGATGAATATGTGGGAAGGTATTATGAGGCATTTGTCGTTATAGAAGGCAAAATGTATAACATAGAAGTTCAGAATGGTGACGATCCTCTTGGATGCGGAGAGTTAGTGATCAGCTCTATGGAAATAGATAACGAGCAAAAGGATGAATATATATAGCAAAAGATGTGAGTAACCACCTCAAAAGCAGCTTGTATTAAATACGAAATAAACGTATAATGCATCCATATCACGAATAAAGCTGGTCACCGGAGGATAGTGTGCCGTAGCACAGGGGATCGTGGACAGAAGTCCGCAGGCCGCCTATCAGATAAGGTGTCGGGTGAGCCCGGTAAGATGTTATTGGCATCGCCGGGATTTTTTGTTCCGGCGCCGGACAGGAGGTGGAGCAATGAAGAAAACACAAGTGAAGCTGATCCCTTTGCAGGAAGACGACAGAGA
>CAMIWY010000194.1 GCA_946402595.1 uncultured Clostridia bacterium | reverse complement strand
CAATTATCTTTTGATTAGAAAAAAATATCAACCCCTTTTCAGAGGTTGATTAATTCTATCATATATCCGTTCTGCGAACAAGTGTTCTCGGCGCATAAGTGCGCTTTTCAGCAGCACTTTTGCTCCATAGCGCGCTCTACTTCCCGTTCATGAATTCCCTGATCGCCTCTGCATCATGATACCCCTTATGATACAGCGATTCGATCGTCTCCGGGTCCTTGGTCAGGGTGCTCATCCCGCCTATATCATCCGGAGCGATGATCAGGACTTTGCCCTGCTTCTCATACTGCTTTGCCAGCCACAGCTCGGTGTTGTACTTTATTGCCCTTTTGCTCATCGCCTCCGCAGCTGCAGGGTACCTGTGCCTTATGAGACCGGATGCGAGTCTGTCCTTGTCCGGCGAGCGCTCGAAGTCCTTAGGTCTCGTCAGCAGCAGCACGACCTTGTCGCACCCGTCTCTGAAGCATTTCTCCAGAGGGATCGGATCGGACATCCCTCCGTCATAGTATCTGTGTCCGTTGACCGGGTACGGCTGATTCGCAGCAGGCACACAGCTCGACGCTTTGATCGGCGCCATTTCGTCCCTGCGGATATCCTCTTTGGTGAAATAGTGAGGCATGCCTGTTTCGGCATCAGTCGCAACGATCGTAAACTCCGCCGGGTTCGCCATCATTGCATCATAATCGAGCGGATATTCCCCATATGAATTGGACAGCTCACCGTAGACATACTCAAGATCCACAAAATTCCGGTCCCTGATGAAATTCTTCAGGCCCATGCTCTCATCACGCAGATTATATTCCGTGTAAAACTTCAGGTTCCTTCCGCGCTGTCCCGCAAGATATGACGACAGATTGGCACTGCCCGCGGATATTCCCATGCAGTAATCAAAATGTATATCGTTATCGTGACACCAGTCGTAAACGCCTGCAGTGTATGATCCTCTGAGTCCGCCGCCAACATCAATTATGCCGATTTTCATCATCTAAACTCCTTTTTCTTCTATCTTAATTACCTGCTTCTCTTCTCTGTTCCATCAGCCTGTGCGCAAGCTCCTCTGCTCCGGTGAATCCTTCTGAGGTGAGATTCTCCGTTGCCTCTTTCAGTGCAGGTTCGAATCTGCCCGACAGGTCATCGAATCTCTTCATGAATATCTTCCTGTTGAGCCCGATCTCGTCACAGGCATTCTCAAAGTGCTCTCTGCCGATGCGGCTCCACTCAAGTTCCCCTCCGATGGAGAAGGCCATCTCCTTTGAATGCGTATCGTACACTACTGTACTCAGGATGTCATACGCCGGAGCCAGCCTCACCGCGTTCAGGTGGCGGTCATATACAAGGGCAAAATTCTTGATGTGCCCGTCTGTATTACCAGACAGCCAGTGGAATACGATGATGTCCCACAGTTTCGTCTGGTCTTCGATCGGGTACGCGGACCGGCGCTTAAGAAGGTCGAACATCTGCTTCATGTATCCTCCGCCCTGCTTCTCGTACTTATCGGAAGCAGGAATGCCCATCGCCTGGCCAAAGTCCTCCTGATGGAGTCTCAGCGGGCACGGCAGCCCGGAGATCACCCTTTCCGAGCCTTCCATCGTCCTGTCATAACGTTCCGTTGCAAACAGCACGTTCCCGTCTCCATGAGCTCCGGTCATTATGATCCTGCTCTCCGCGATGCTGATCCCCATCAGAGATGCAGTCTGAAGTGCGAGCTGCTCATTTTCGACCACATGATCATATCTTATATGGCTCTGTTTGAGGATGTGCGTGCTCGGAGCGCTGCCTACAGGAAGATACCATCTACCGTCATCAGCAAGGTACGCTCCGATTTTGCCCGAAGCCCCTGTAAGCGAGAGATGAGCTTCAACCACAAGATCGGCTGAAGTAGTCGCACCTTCTGACGCAATCCTGAACATCATGTCCGGATCCAGTTCCCTGTACTCAGGCTCATCTGCCGTATAGTGCTCTCCTCTGAGCTGTATAGCACCGAGACATTCCGCGCCAAGCATCTCAAGTATCGACAGGTAGTCGTTTGCATCGGTCCTGTTGTTCTCAGCCACCGTCCTCCTCAGGAATCCTTCAGGCAGCAGACCCTCGAAGAAGCTCCTTGTCTTCTCAGGACCATACGGCTCATCCGTAAGAGGCATACTGATAGAGATGGCCCTTGCCGTATCCTGCGCAAGGTAGTCATCAGAGTATCTGAAGGTCGCCGAGTATTCTGAGTCTCCCTCAATGATCCCGACTTCCCTCATCCTTCCTTCTATTTCTACAGAAACATAAAGTCTTCTCATTGTTTGTCACTTTTTTTCCACTTCACAGAATAAGAGGCAAAACTGTCTGTTACTCACCCCTCCTGCTCATCTTGATATCCATCCCGAGCAGACTGATGACCTCCATCATCTTGCCAACCTGGATCGTCTCCTTGCCGTTCTCAAGTTCAGAGAGGAAGCTCGCGCTCACGCCTGCATAATCGGCAAGAAAAGCCTGGGTGTATCCCAGTTCCCTGCGTCTCTCTCTGACAGCTCTTCCGAGCTCCTTCATATCGTGCACTGTATGCATACCAACCTCCGGGCAATGTATCAGTTCATCATTTTCACTTATGACAACCAACGTGCAAGCTGAATATAGCCGTTCGACTATATCCGCCAATTGATGCAACAAAAATAGCCGTTCGACTATTTTTAATCTGTCATAATTATAATTTCGTCGAACGGCTATGTCAATTCAGATGTTTATGCCCGTACTGATGCTGCACACTTATACGTTACGGTTCGCAGTATCCGCACGGAACATATCCCTGATCAGTCAGTTCCTTACGTGTCGCTGTGACCTCCATACGGTTCTTTTTATATATGCTCTGTGCGCCTTCGCATGTAGGATAGTGGAAAACACCTGATCTCTTGTTCACGACATACAGTCTTGCTTCCTGCGCAGCCTGCTCCTCAGTCGTAACTATGCCGTTTACATAACTGATCTCAGCTCCCGGCGTAACATTGAAGCAGTACACGTTGAACGACATTCCTTTGCCCTGATCCTCACAGGACCACACAGTCATCTGCACGCCTCTCGGAATGAGCTCATTACCGCTGAACATAGGTCTGGACATGTACAGGACATGGTTGCCTGTGTTCCAGATGTAGTGCTCCACCTCTTCCTCGAGCGGTCTCATTCCGTCATGATTCATATAGTGTGTGCCGGTCACCAGATTGCGCTCGTTGGCATTTTCGTCGCTCAATGCCCATGCTATGAGGTGACAGCGCTCCCAGTTCTGCGCCTTTGCCCAGCCGCTCGGATGGATCTTCGAGATGTCTCCTCGCTCTGTTCCTTCGGCCGGCATCGTCTCCTCGCCGAGACATCCATATGCGACGGTGCAGCGTCCGAGCCCATCGAGCTCTCCGTAATACTCATAAGGAGTGAGTTTGCCGCTATCGATCTTACCCGCCTTGCTTCCTTCCGTCTTCCATGTACCGCCGTCATTCACGAGTCCTGCGCGGGTGTACACATCGTCTGGAAACTCCGGTGTGTTCCCGTTGACGGTCACATAATGCGCTCCATTGTATTCAGGCAAAGCAGAAGAATCGAGTTCTGCGACATTTTCCGAGCCATCGGAGCTTTCAGTGGTTCCGTCTGACGAAGATCTGGTGCTGTTTCCCTCCTCTTCAGTACCTGATCCTCCCTGCTCCTCTGCGCTCCCGCTCTGTTCCATGAAGTACCTGTCTCTGAATCCTTTGACCGCAGGATTGTCAGTCACCATGAACCAGAAGAAGCCCAGCAATAGTACAAGCAAAACAGCAAGAGCCAGCCTGCGCTGGCTCCCGTTATTGCTGCTGTTATTCTGATTTCCGCTGTTCCGGTTGTTTTTACCCATACAGTTCAGATTTCAGGTCAGATCTCACAGTCAGGCGGTTATTAGTTGGTCTTGCGTGCCTGAGCCTCGAGAACTTCGTCTGCAGACATTCCTGCGTTAGCAGCGATGCCGAGCATCTTGTCCTTGAGCTCCTGCTCGATCTTGGCGAGTTCCT
>CAMIWY010000193.1 GCA_946402595.1 uncultured Clostridia bacterium | reverse complement strand
AAGGGCCCTCTCGCAGGATGCAAAGTACAGAACATCAAGGCAGTCCTCTATGACGGTTCATATCACGAAGTAGACTCCAACGAAGTTTCCTTCAAGATCGCTGCTTCCCTCGCATTCAAGAAGGGTATCGTAGAGGCTAAGCCTTGCCTCCTCGAGCCTATCATGAAGCTTGAGATCACAGTTCCTGAAGCATACGTAGGAGCTGTAATGGGCGACCTTCCTAACAGAAGAGGTATCGTAATGGGAATGGACCCTACAATGAGCGGTACTGTTCTCCACGCTGAGGCACCTCAGTCAGAGCTCTTCGACTATGCTATCGCACTCAGATCGATGACACAGGCAAGAGGATCCTTCACTGTTGAGTTCGCAAGATATGCAGAGCTGCCTAGCAACCTTGCAGACAAGGTAATCGCAGCTTATAAGGCTTCACAGGAAGAGAAGTAAGGTTCTCTTCGGACCATACGGCGTTGCCGTACGGACGAGAACCTTGACCTACGGGGGCTGAGCCCCTTCGGTAAAATCATTTCTTCAGATATACGGCGTTGCCGTAAGGAAGAAATGATTGATCTCACTCGACAAGCTCGTTCGATAGAAGGTTCTCTTCGGACCATACGGCGTATTTAGACTCCCGGACTTTTGTCCGGGAGTCTTTTCGTATAAAGTATGTTGTTCCTTCCGGGCGCTAAATAGGTTATAATAACGAAAACGATTTAGAGAGATTAATGATAATCATATTTAAAGATACGCATATAAATTAACTGAGGGGGATAAAAATGTACTATATTGACGAAACCAATGCCAGGCAGCATGTATACCCTACATACGGCAGGCAGTTCGCTTCATACAGATGGTATAAGCCGATCTTCACAGGGGCGCTGTTTGCGGCTATATATATAGCGTTAACGCTGGGCGGGATCATGGCGGTCACTATTGGTGCCGGAGTTGCGACAGGAGATACTACCGGAACTTATACTTTTAATAAAATGCTGGAGATCGTTTCGGGCGGATATGACACAATGGATATGTCAGACCCGTTTCAGTCCGTGCTCCAGCTGGGAAGCCTTGCCATAGCAATACCTTCGCTCTGGCTGGCAACACTTATAGTCAGAGACCGTCCGATGTCATCTTATTCATCTTCAAGAGGCGGATGGAGCCATAAGGTGTTCTGGAAATGCGTGCCTGTAGCATTCATCATCAACGGGCTGCCAATAATCATTAACGATGTCATCATAGAGAAGGGGTATCAGAACTTCACGGTCAAGTTCACTGTCCTGAGCTTCATCCTTCTTACTATACTCGGACCTCTTCAGTGCATAGCTGAAGAGTACATGTTCAGAGGCTTTATTATGCAGACATTCGGATCCTGGGTCAGGATCCCTGTGATCGCGGTCATCCTGCAGGCGCTTATCTTTGCCGCAGGGCATCCTTACAACAGGATCGGTCAGATTGCTGTAGCCGCAAGCGGAGCAGCATTTGCGCTTTCTGCGTGGTTCGGCAGGGGTCTTGAGGTATCCGCGGCTCTGCACGTAGTGAACAACATGACTATCTTCTACCTGCAGGGACTCGGCATGGCAACGGTGTCATCAAATACCAGCGTCTCAGGCATGCTGATCGACATTGGCATAGCTGTCGTATATGTCGCAGTTATCTTCTGGCTGAGTAAGAAGACGAAATGGTTCGACGAAGTCAGAAAAGATGACGTTGCCCGGGTGAATGCCAGAATCGCTGAGAAAAAGGCAAAAAAGGCAGCAAAAAAAGCAGCCAGAGCTGCAAAGAAAGCCGGAACAACTGTGTTTGAAGTTGCAGGTAATGCAGGTTCAGCCGCTGCAGATGCTGTTTCGGAAAGAGTGGAAAGCATCACAGAGGCATCGCCGCAGGCAGCATATGATACAGATGCAGCCGATGTAGTTCCTGAGTTCGATTACACGCGCAGTACGGAAGGGCGTTCTGCTGAAGGCGGCAAGCACTTTAAACATTAATCCAATAATTGCTTTTGTAATACAAAAGCTCCTTTTCTTATCCGATAAATGCTTTGATCGCATCCCGGATATTGGATGCGCCTATTATGCGGATGCCCTTGCTTCCGTCGGATCCCGGAGGAGTGACGGTGACAGTCCTTCCCGAATCAGACAGATTCACTTTGCCTGACTCTGCAGACTGGCGGGCGTTCCTGTCAGGGAGGATCACTGCTTCGTATCCGAGACGGACCGCTTCCTGAACTATCTTCTCAGTGTTAGGTATGGACCGGAGGTGACCGGTAAGACCGACTTCTCCTACGGCAACTATGCGCCTTGAAGAAGTCTTTCCTTTGAACGAGCTGTATATGGCGAGAGCGACAGCGAGGTCTGTTGCGGTGCTGCCCGTATTCATGCCGCCGACTACATTTACATATACGTCATAATTAAGCAGGTTCAGGCCTGCTTTTTTCTCGAGGACAGCAAGGATCATGCTGAGCCTGTTGTAGTTGATCCCGACGGCTGTCCTGCGGGCAAAACCCACGTTGGCCTGTGTCACAAGAGCCTGTATCTCGAAGAAGACCGGGCGGCTTCCTTCGTATACGGCGGAGATGACGGAGCCTTCTTCACAGCTGTCGTTCTCTATAAGGCTGCCGCTGAGGTCAGATACTTCGATCATGCCTTCCGATGTCATCCGGAAAGCGCCGATCTCATCGGTTGTACCGAACCTGTTCTTGAACGATCTCAGTATTCTCAGATCTCTGTCACGTTCGCCTGCGAAACTGAGGACGCAGTCGACCATGTGCTCAATCGTCTTAGGACCTGCGAGCTCGCCTGACTTGGTGACGTGCGCCACTATGAAAACCGGAACGTTATTGGTCTTGGCGAACTTGATGAGCAGGTTGGAGCATGCTCTTATCTGTGTGACGCTGCCTGCAACCGAGTCGACCTCGGATGAGTACATTGTCTGTATCGAGTCGATTATAAGAAAACATGGCTTCATGTCCTCGCATACTGCCAGAATGTTCTCGATGTTAGTCTCCGGGTAGATGTACAGGTTGTCGCTGACGCTGCCCGGACACACACGGTCGGCTCTCAGCTTGACCTGTTCCTCGGATTCCTCTCCGCTGACATACAGGACTGTCCCGTATGAAGATGCGATGCTGTTTGCAGACTGGGCGATGAGTGTTGACTTTCCTATGCCCGGCTCGCCGGAGATAAGGACGAGTGAACCGAGGACGATGCCGCCGCCGAGTACACGGTCCAGCTCGCCAATACCCGAACTCATCCTGGCGTAATCAGAAGTGCCGACGCTTCCCAGCTTGACAGGTCTGCCTTCTGTGCCTGTACGGCGCCTGCTGTCGACGGACGGCTCCTTGAGATCGCTGATTTTGTGCTCTACTATTGTGTTCCAGCTGCCGCAATACGAACACTGCCCCTGCCAGGAGAGGTATTCGTTGCCGCATTCGGTGCACATATATATTGACTTCTGCTTCTTGGCCATGCTGTTTTACCTGTGGATTTAAATGGCGGCTGCAGGAGCCGCCTTGAGTTAACTGTCTGTGATTCTATTTCTCCGGACCGGACTGGAGCTGCTCGTCAGCCCTGTCCTTTCCGTTCTTACTCTTCGGTGAAGGCTTTCTTACGGTATCCATCTCGAACCAGAAATCCGAGCCCTTGCCTTCCTCACTCTTTACGCCGTATTTTGCACCGTGAAGATTGAGGATGCTCTTGGAGATCGCGAGGCCAAGACCGGTTCCTTCAATGTCCCGCTCGTGGTTGGCGGATGTCCTGTAATACTTGTCCCATACGTGAGACTGCTCATCAGACGGGATGCCTACACCGTGATCGATGCAGTGGAATGTGACTTTCCTATTGCTTTTGACAAGCCTGATGTCTATGAACTTGTTGTCTCCGGAATACTTTACGGCGTTCGAAACAAAATTGGTCATGACCTGCATGATCTTGCTCCTGTCACCCGTAACATACGCCGGCTTGCAAGGGTGAAAGTGCACTTCGTATCCCTTTGACGAGCCGAGCACCATGAAGCTCTCATATACGTCCTCCGCTGCTTCAGCAAG